>JBHJOO010000202.1:0-3570 GCA_050329675.1 Balneolaceae bacterium | reverse complement strand
CTTAACTGACAGCAGCTTTTTTGTACTATTCCGGTGCTCACTCATGTGCGCTGTTGTGGTCTTTTATAAGCCTGAAATCGTTTTTAAAATATAGTAAAAGATGCTCCCCTCCTTCACAGATGCTGTGGCAAATTCAGTTTTAAAAATTTTGCAATCCCGGTTTGATTCATAACTCAGGTTATTGAATCCCCTGCTTTAAAGGGTGGAGATTTAATCAGGGAGTCCTCTCTTTTTTTGATGTGTAATAGGTACTCCTGTTTTTTGATGTGTAATAGATATAAGAAGCAACCGTTAATTAGCTAAAAAATCAATATAAAATCATGAAAACAGGTTTTCATACATCAATAGTACTGCTCTTAACCGTTCTTATCGCAGGCTGCTCGAGCCTTGGAACTGACGATGAACTTGACCTGGATAACTCCTTTTTTGAACGTGCCTTAGAAATGACGATGAGCACCGTTTCCAACAGTTTGGTTTCAATAGAACAATCACAAACAGGCAGTTATAAATTCTCCGAAAAAACCAATGAGGTGATTAACGACCCCGGTTCATTCGCAACCTTATGGGATGACCTTCACGCCAACAGAATCCCTCTCCCGGAACTTCCCGAAGTCGATTTTACCGAATATACCGTAATTGCATCAATGATGGGGATTCAAAACTCCGGCGGCCATTCGATTGAAATCTTGAAAGTGGCAAATGCAGATAACGTGATTGGCGTAAAAATCGAAGAACGGGAGCCCGGGGCCGGCTGTGTTACGACCGCTGTTTTAACCTCTCCTTTCCATATTGTTAAAATCCCGAAAACTTCAGGTTCTGATATTCGTTTTACCACAGATCGTATTACTTTTGAATGCAATTCCCGCTGATTTTTAATTCCTTCTGATTCTGTCTGATAAGAGATAAGGCCTGTAGTAACATACAGGCCTTTTTTTATTCAACACACAAGATCAGCTCGCCCAGCAGGAAAAACTCGCCACACCCGGCCAGCTCACCACCGGTATTGCCTGCGAGATCAAGAACCCGCTCAATTTTGTGAATAATTTTTCGGAGGTGAGTTTGGAGTTGATTAACGAGGCGCGGGATGAGGTGCGACGGGTGACCGGGGACGGAAAACGGGAGACGGAAGACCGGGGAAAAATCAACGAGTGGTTCTAACCGTATAAATCAGACAACAGACGCTAACAACGAGTTTCCCTCTTCTGCGGGAGAGGGCCAGGGTGAGGGCGAATACAGCCCAAAACTAACTGTCAGAACACAAACCAGGAACGGCACGATAACCATCGAAATTGAAGACAACGGCCCCGGAATTCCCGATGAGATCAAAGACAAAATCCTGCAGCCGTTTTTTACAACGAAGAAAGGGACGCAGGGGACGGGGCTTGGGCTTAGTATTACCAACGATATTATTAAAGCTCATGGGGGGAGTTTGGAGCTTATCTCACAACCCGGACAAACAACTTTTACTATCAAACTCACAGGTTAGTGTCTATAAAATTAAATTCTGCCAAAAAAAGCAAAAATTTCAAAATCCAGGCACCAAATTTCAAACATTTCGTGACCTCAATATTCCGAAAAAATCAACTGGAAAATAATACCCGCATATTGGAAATTGTTTATTGTTAAGCTCTTCGGAAATGATTCGCAATTTTATAACTATTCAGGATTATAATCCATTTTAGTTATAACTTTTCGGGAATAGATACGACTTTCATGTACTTTTTTGGATTGAATGAACAGCCAGAGCTGCCCCAATAATCCCCGCGTGGTTACGGCTTTCGGCGGGTACAACCTTTGCTTCTATATCAATATAAGGTTCGAATTCATAGAAGTCACTGCTTACTCCGCCTCCAACAATGATAAGATCGGGCCAAAATAGCGCTTCGATTAACTGAAGATATTCATTCACCCGGCCGCCCCACTGTTCCCAGCTCAATCCTTCATTTTCACGGATGGAATTAGCGGCATAATTTTCAGCTATCATGCCGTGCAGCGGGATGTGTCCCAGCTCGGTATTCGGTACCAGCTGATGATTGTGGAAAACAGCCGTCCCGATCCCGGTGCCGAATGCGGCCATAAAAATAGTTCCGAAACAATCTTTTCCAGCTCCGAATTCTGCCTCCGCAAAGCCTGCGGCATCCACATCATTTAAGAGATGGGTCGGGCAGCCCGTTTTCTTTTCAATCCGGGCTGCGGCATTTATGCCGATCCATGAATCATCGATGTTAGAAGCTGTTTTTACGATTTCATTTTTTACGGCTGCCGGAAAACCGCAGCCCACGGGGCCATGCCAGTCAAAATGAGTGATGATTGCCTCAATCGTTTCGATCATGGGTCCCGGTTTTGGCGGTTGTGGGGTCGGTATACGGTAACGGTCTGTTATTAATTCACCCTTCTCTGTATCCACAACAGCACCTTTAATGCCTGATCCGCCTACATCAATTCCTAAAATTTCCATACAGGATGATACTAAAGATGACATTGAATATGAAATTTACAATGTGACTATTCAACTGTGCAGATTCAATCTATCATCCATTGATGAAATATCGCAGCTGTACTTTGCTATTCCCAAAGGTTAGCGTAATGTGATTTATGGATTATGTTCAGGCAGCACAAAATCCCTGAATGCGCAAATAATCCAAACTTTTGCGTGAATAGTCCAATCATTTCCGGGCTTGTTGCACTATCTTGATCCTGGCACCTCCAAAAACCAAAAATAAAATCACCATGAAATTTTTAGTCGTAGACGACGAACGGGACGTGGAAATGCTGTTCCGTCAAAAATTCAGAAAAGAGATCCGTAGCGGGCTAATTGAACTCGAATTTGCTTTTTCGGGAAAAGAGGCATTGGAACATCTTCAAAGTAACCAGCCTCCGGATGTGCTCTACATCTTTTCAGATATCAACATGCCCGGAATGTCGGGCCTGGAATTGCTGGAAAAAGTAAAAACCCAATACCCGCATATCCAGGTGAGCATGATTTCGGCTTATGGTGATGATGACAACTATAAAAAGCCATTGATTCGGGAGCCAAGGAGTTTTTCACCAAGCCGATTGATTTTGAATCGCTGAGAGCTGAACTCAATGAGATGATCGAACAGTCAAATTAATTTTTGAGAACAATGATTTATAGATCAAAGGAATCCGGCCATGGTCAGTCTATCATCAACGATATTGTGAAGGCGCATGGCGGAGAATTGGACATTACAACAGAGGAAGGAAATGGCAGTGTGTTTGTTATTTCTCTTCCTGCTGTCTAAATCACGGATTTGCACAGATTATAGGATGACACGGATGAATAGAATAGAAATCGAAAACAAAACCTGTCCCGTTAGGGACAATATGTGGGTAGAAATTATTAGCCCCAACCCAGCCTATCGTGCCGTTAGGTACGAAATCTGCCGGGCTATAAGATTGGCAAAGCATCAAATTGCGTACCAGCCGGTAGGCGGGCGTAGCCTACGGCACGCCGGGCTTTGGTGCAAATCTTTTTTCTACCCATATTCAGTCCCTACGGGACAAGAGCAATTCGTAAATCAAACAACTAACGATATTATTATAGCACAC
>JBHJOO010000305.1:0-2261 GCA_050329675.1 Balneolaceae bacterium | reverse complement strand
TGTTGTCCAGATTTCTGGATACGACTACAAGAGTATCACGGTCGCTTGCCAGAGAATTACAGCATAGCAATGCGGGAAAAATGATTGATTTAAGAAGGGCCGCACCAAATCAAATCTCTACTGAGATGAATAAACTGTTCAATATTGATATTGAAGCACATGGATATCATTTTATGGATAAATATGGCGAACCGTATTTGAAATATTTTATTAAAACTGATTTTGGGGATGCTGCCACTTACGATCAGTTGGTGAATTACAGATCGGCGGATAAATCATTACGGCAAAAATATCAGATTGTTAATGGAATAATTGCGCGGGATTCCGAATATAATCCCCTCTATGATTCAGTTAAAGATAAAACCCTTGCTCAATTTGATAATGCGAAGTATATAGATCTGGATATTGCATTAAAGGATCAAGTTGGTTCAGTTACAGTAACCTCTGAACTGCGGAATAAAGATGAATATCTTGAGGGTGAAGTTTCAGATAATCATGTTTTCAAGAGATATCTTAAGGCAGTCGGGAATCTGGATTTGCCTGTTGAAACCAATAAATTTCGTAAAGATCATTTGGAAATGAGTGATTTATTAGTTGGTTATACACATGATAATCCAAATAATGACTTTGTATCATTCGAACTTTTACATGATCGCAATGACATTCCGAAAGGCAGGAACCTGCACGTATACTATGAAATTTACAACCTGGATCTGAATGAGTTCGGAAAATCCGAATACGAAGTTACCTATGGCCTTTTAAAAGAAAAGAAATCATTTTTGGGGCTATTTAAATCTGAAAAACCACTGGATTCAAGTGTAACAATTTACGCCGAAGGAAATCTTACACATGATACACAGACAATAGAAATTGAATCATCTGATTATCCCGAAGGCAGCTATATTTTAAAAATAGATATCAAAGATTTAATCAATGATAATCGTATTAGTATGAGGCATCCGGTAAATTTTATAAAAAAATAGTTGACTCTTAAGGGTCACTTCCTTTACATTCATTGAAAATGTTAACAATTAGAATATTTTTATATAACAAAAACGTTACACTTTAAACACCTAAACAAATATCGTCGATTCATATACATTTCAAATTGGCTGGTTTCATGCAACCTTCATTCGGGTAATTCAGGAAAAGTCTGTTTCAACCCCGGCGGAGGAGGTAAGAACCAGCGTCGATTCTATACCCATCAATTTAACTCACTTAATCAGTCAGTTGATGCAGAAAAACAGGGTATGAAAAAACCAACACTTAAACCAAAACAAACCTACTATGGTGCTTCTTATGTTTAAAAAGCTACTATCAGCTATATTTTTAATGACTCTTTTCGGCAGTATGGCATATGCCCAGACCGGAGGAGTAGAAGGAAGAATAACAGATGCGGCTACGGGTGAATCTATCCCGACTGCTAACGTATTTCTTGTAGAACTTGAGCGTGGTGCTGCCTCGGACTTTGATGGGTTCTACAGAATTGGAAACCTGCCGGCGGGCACGTATACATTGCGTGTAACTTTTGTCGGTTACAGGTCAATCCGCCAGCAAATCACAATTCAGCCGGGAGTTACCCTTGAACAAAACTTTCAAATGCAATCGGGTGCTATAGGGCTTGATGAACTGGTTGTTACCGGATATGGTACAATTTCCAAAAGGGAGTTGACAGGATCAATTGCCAGTGTACAATCCAGGGAATTCCAGGATGTTCCTGTTCAAAACCTGGAAGGTGCCCTTCAGGGGCGGGCTGCAGGTGTTACCATTACTTCCGGCAGCGGTAATCCCGGAGCAGGTTTTCAGGTTCGTGTCCGGGGACAGGGATCCATTAATGCAGGTAACGACCCTCTCTATATAGTTGATGGTGTTCAGATCAGTTTTCAGCAGCAGTCAACTCAAACAGAAGATTCGCCACTGAATGCTATTAACCCTGCTGACATTGAGTCGATTGAGGTCCTAAAAGATGCAGCAGCTGCGGCGATCTATGGTGCACAAGCTGCAAACGGTGTGGTTTTAATTACTACAAAACGAGGGCAGCAAGGCGTAACCAGGGTAACGGCAAGAACGGAGTTCGGACAACGAAGGCCTATTAAAAAGTGGAGGCTTCTCGATTCCAATCAGTTATTTGATTTTTGGATCGATGCGGTTGGAGAAGCAACAGCCCGTGGCAGACTCGGCTTTTTCTTATTTGGAGATCCTATTGCCGGGACTGTTCAGCCAGGAGAACTGGAAACATTTGATAAACAGGATTTTGTAAA
>JBHJOO010000179.1:0-2516 GCA_050329675.1 Balneolaceae bacterium | reverse complement strand
CCGATAATGCTGACGTTACATGGATTGGCGGATATGGAAAACCGGGGCTGCCTTTTTTCTATCCCAATCAGCATCCGGATCAGCATATTGCTGTTTTTGATCACACCAACCCTGACAGGGTCTGGGTCGGGCATGACGGCGGATTAAGCGTAACCAACAATGTCCGGGCAACGGATATTGACTGGGAGTTTAAAAATGACGGCTATAATACCACACAATTTTATACGATTGCTTTACCACGCACACCAGGTGATACCCGTGTAATGGGTGGCACGCAGGATAACGGCACCCTTTACATCAACCATACCGTGCAAATGAATCAGGATTATTGGGATTTATCATCAGGAGACGGTTCACATGCTCATTTTGGGGATAATTTTGCATATGTTTCATCCCAGAACGGTGAAGTGCTTCAACTTGATTATCACGCTATTAAGTTAAGCTTGTTTGATGTCTCACTCGGAGACCCCGATACACTGATATCAGCATTCCAAAAGCCAGGCAGTTATTGGACATATGTACACCCACGGCAAAAGCAGTTCAGTTTATTCATACATCCTTTTGTCGTAAGTCCAATTGCAGATTCCGTTATGTTTTTTCCGGACGGCAGATTTTTATTTCGCTCGACAAAATTAAATAAGGTTTTAAAAAATAGAGATAGAAACGCTATTTTAATTCCGAGTGAAGATCAAATCTGGACCCGATTGGATAGCCTTGCGCTGCCCGAAGATTATATCATCACGGCACTTGGCTATTCCACTACTAATCCGGTTGACAGATTGTATTGGGGAGGCAGTAAATTTAGTCCTTCAGATCAACCTAAAATCTTTCGTTTGGATTCAGCCAAATTAACCGAAACGATGGATAATGATTTCAAGGACATTTCAATTCCCGCAGGAATAGGGCCACCTTCCGGTTCATATCTGCATAACATAGCAGTAAATGAAAAAAATGGAGATGAATTAATAGCCGTTTTTTCAAATTATTTAATTGAAAGCCTCTATCATTCAATGGATGGTGGAGACAACTGGATTCCAGTACAGGGTAATATTGCCGGAACAGATCTATTCCCGGGACCATCGGTTAGAGATGCCGCCATTATGCAATTGGATGATGAAACCACATTGTATATTGTTGGTACCAGTGCCGGCGTTTTTACCACCACGGAATTAAACGGAAATAATACATTCTGGGAACGGGAGGCACCCGGTCAAATTGGCTTTAATGTTGCAGATGCTATAGATGTAAGGCTTTCAGACAATGTTATTGCCATCGGAACACACGGGCGTGGCATGTGGATTGGTAATGTTCAAACGTCTGTTTCTGTTGAGGAGGATTTCATCACTGAAGCTCCTGTTCATTTTGAATTAAAACAGAATTTTCCAAATCCATTTAATCCTTCAACGAATATACAGTTTGTCCTGTCGGAGCCGGGAACTGTTACTTTACAGGTATTTGATGTGAATGGAAAACGAATTTCTACAATTATAAACAATGAAAACAGAAACTCAGGACAACACACTATCTCTTTTGATGCCTCAAGCCTTGCAAGTGGTGTCTATTTTTACAGAATAAATTTAACTTCAAACTCTGGCAGATCATTTTCAGATGTTAAAAGAATGACCTTGATAAAATAAGGGCAGGAAAATTAAGTTTTAGAAAGCAAGAGTGAAAATACCCCAAAGTGCCGAGATCCCGGCAGGGAGAAGAAGAAAAATACGCTTTTTTCTAAACCGGCTGAAATTTCCGGTTTTCTGGATACAGAAGTGAACCGTGTTGACGAGTTCAGGCCCAATTATAATGTTACACCGTTGGCTGAAATGCCGGCAGCTTTTACGGATGATTCAGGGCAGTGTGTGCTTGAACGCATGTATTGGGGATATATGACTGGAAGCCTGCTCCGGGTGAAAAACCATTTTTACCGATAAATACAAGGGATGACTCCATCACCCGAAAGCCGATGTGGAAAAGCTGCACGACCGTATGCCCGTTATTTTGCATCCTGAAGAATTTGATGAGTGGCTCAATCCTGCTACCGGTGACAGATTTATTCATTGAGTTCTACTAAGGCATATCCCAGTCGTTTAGCTTGTTTGTACAGCATATGCAATCGATGCTGCTGGTACTGTTTTTCATAGGCTTCGACTCCCTGTTCCACGTAGTCGATACCCTGAGTCATCGCCCGGTAATAGAGAATGGCCAGCTTGCGGGCCACGGCTTTAATGGCCGGCTCAGTGGAAAAGCCGGTATTTTACAGGAAATGAAGGGATGTTGTTTTTTAAGTGAAAATATTAGTGTCATGTCAACTGTAAGCCCGCAAAGTTTTATTTTAGAGTTGGTTCCATTTTCTCAACATACTGCCATTTCAGAAAGGAAACTTTGCGGGTTTTTACCCGATACTTTATCATTGCCACGACATTAGTAGATAGAACGACTTAAAGTTTATAGCCACACATTGAAATAGTAGATTTATTTTCATTTATATTTCTGTTGAGAATAAAAATAAATATCAATAC
>JBHJOO010000143.1:0-9453 GCA_050329675.1 Balneolaceae bacterium | reverse complement strand
TCTACTTAATGGTAGTGTCCAATAGCAGTTTCCATTATACCAGCTTTGCACAATAATAGCCCTCGGGATGGTCGAACCTTAGAAAAAATGTCCCTTGATCTCACAAATATTCTATGATTCCTCTTCTTGCTGGTTTATATTTAGTTGACATTAGACCAATATTATTAAAAAACTTTAAGCACGCGAGCATACCTTGACACAAGAAAACCAAATTTTAAAAAAAGTGTATTCACTTGCGCTTGAACTGAATGATTTGGCACCCTGGCAATGGATGTACGAATATGAACTTTTTGGCATAAAACTGCCACATAATCACCAAACATATTACGCAAGTATCATGGGTTCGGCAGGCGAATATTCTGCCGTATCTTTTTATGAGGGGGATAAAGCCGCTGTTGAATTCCTGCAGCTTCAGGAAAAGAAAGGGGCAGTCAGGCCAGATGAAATTTTACTGATTCCCTATCTGATGATTTCCTTTAACGACCGCAGCCTTCTGGAGGATACGGAGAGAAAACGATTGAAGAAACTGGGATTCTCCCTTTCGGACAGGAGCAAATGGCCTGTAATTCATCAAAATATACCCGGCCATCCTCCTGCGTTTCCTCACACCACGAAACTTTCAGACCTTTTACCACTTCTCGAACAAACCATCCACGTGGCACGTCAGGCACAAAAAAAGGAATTTGCATTTATTGAAAGAACCGGTGAACATCTCAGTGGCCTATTCCGGGTTCAAGATACCAAAAAAAAATCCGGTGGCTGGAGCGATGAGTATTTTGAATTCCAGCCCGGCTACAAACAGCTTTCCATACCCTATCCCGGAAGACTGGCCGCAAAGCTGAGCCGTTTGCCTCAGCAAAATATTATTTTGGAAGTGGATCTAAGCCTACTGCCAAATCCGGTTATGGACAAGAACCCACCATATTTTCCTTTTGCCTTGATGCTGGTTGAAAAAAGTTCAGGACACATCGTCAATGTTGATCTTTTGACGCCCCATCCGAATGTGGATGAAATGTTTGCATACAGCGGCATGCAGCTAATCGAAGCGCTGGTGAAACAAAAGCTTCATCCAAAAGAAATACGCATCCGGTCGGGACGGCTGTATCCTGTGTTCAAAAAAGTACTTGAAGCCACTCCTGTCCGTCTTACATTTAAGCAGCACTTACCGGCAGTCGAAGATGCTTTGGCAAGCCTGACAGATTATATGCGTTAAACCGCTGCCTTTTCTTTATCCTCAATTTTCAACTCACTCAGGTATTTTTCGGCATCAAGAGCGGCACGGCAACCGGTTCCGGCTGCTGTAACGGCCTGCCGGTAAATCGGATCCATGGCATCGCCGCTGGCAAAAACACCCGGCAGGTCTGTACGTGTTGACTGCCCTTCTGTTTGAATATACCCTACGTCATCCATAGTTAATACGCCCTTAAACAGATCTGTATTGGGTTTATGGCCAATGGCGATAAATACTCCGGTTACATCATCCAGTGTTGTTACTTCATCCGTTTCATTATTCATGATCTTTACACCTGCTACCGTATTTTCACCAAGCACTTCTTTAAGTTCAGAATTCCACATAAATTCGATTTTGGGATCATCGAATGCACGTTGCTGCATGGCTTTAGAAGCCCTCAGTTCTTCCCTGCGGTGAATAACCGAAACCTTGCTTGCAAATTTGGTTAAAAAAGTTGCTTCCTCCATAGCCGTATCACCACCGCCAACCACAATCACATGCTGATCACGGAAAAAGGCACCGTCACAGGTGGCACAGGCACTAACTCCTTTCCCTCTCAGTTTCTGTTCACTTTCAATGCCAAGCCATTTTGCTGAAGCCCCTGTTGAGATAATGACAGAATGAGCATATACGTGAAACTCTTCATCCACTTCAATTTTATAAGGCCGGTTCTCAAACTCAATATTGGTAACATATCCATACCGGCAATCAGCACCAAAACGGGTTGCCTGTGCTCTGAAATCTTCCATCATTTTAGGCCCGAGTACGCCATCAGGATAACCGGGGTAATTCTCCACATCTGTTGTCTGCATTAACTGCCCACCCGGTTCGGGACCTTCAAAAACAAGAGGAGCCAGGTCGGCCCGGGCAGCATATAAAGCCGCCGTTAAACCGGCAGGCCCGCTGCCAACGATGACTACTTTGAATGTCTTATTTGCGATATCTTTCATTTTTGGATCAATAGTTATTAAAATTTATTATCCTTGAAAAATACAAAAAATGTACCAGTCAAATGGTGAAGATTCATAACAATTTCATAGTTATTAATTATATAAATAATAGTCAGGAATAATAATCATTAGTGAACTCTCGCTTTGGTAGCGTTTTTAAACTTATTTCTCTCATTTTTTTATCAAAAATTCTTGTAATCTATTTTAATTTGATTAAGTTTACGGCAAATCAAACTGACCTGGAGGTATTGCTTTGAAGATCGGAATACACAAAGAGACAACCGAGTCTGAAAAACGGGTAGCCCTTACACCTGAAGGGGTTAAAAAATTGGTTAATGATAATAAAATGGTTCTTGTTGAATCGGGAGCCGGTGTTGCATCAAGTTATCCGGATGATGCTTTCATTGAAGCCGGTGCTGAAATTGTTCAGGATAAAAAAACACTTTTTTCCAAAGCTGATTTGATCGTTTCTTTCAATTTCCCTGATGAGTCGCATATAAAAAATATGAAGGAGGGAGCTGCCATTGTCTGTTTTGTTTGGACTCTTCAGAATAAAGCACGTGTTGAGTTATTAAAAAAACAAAAGATCACTGCTTTTGCTATGGAGGCCATACCAAGAATTTCAAGGGCTCAGGTAATGGATGCCCTGTCGTCCATGAGTAATATAGCCGGATATAAATCCGTGTTAATTGGTGCAAATGAACTTGACCGTTATTTGCCGATGATGATGACAGCCGCCGGTACGATACCACCTGCGAAAGTAATGGTACTGGGAGCCGGTGTTGCCGGGTTACAGGCCATTGCAACCGCCAAGCGTCTTGGGGCCGTTGTTGAAGCGTATGATATCCGGCCTGCCGTAAAAGAACAGGTGGAAAGCCTGGGTGCTAAATTTATTGAAGTTCCCATTGAAGAAGAGGAAGAAACTGAAACGGAAGGAGGTTATGCCAAAGAAGCTTCCAAACGTCATCAGGAAAAACAGAAAGAGGTTACCCATCAGCATGTAAAAAAATCAGACATTGTAATAACTACGGCCCTGATTCCCGGCAAACCTGCCCCTAAACTGGTAACCCGGGAGATGGTTGAAGATATGTCGCCCGGTTCAGTTGTGGTTGATCTTGCTGCTGAACAGGGAGGAAATTGTGAATTAACTGAAGCCGATAAAACAGTAATTCACAACGGAGTAAAAATTGTCGGGCCGCTTAATCTTGCAAGTACCCTGGCGTATCATGCCAGTAAACTATATTCAAAAAATATCCTCTCTCTGCTCGATTTGCTCATAAAAGATGACAATCTGAATATGGATTTTGACGATGAGATTATCTTAAACACTACCATTACTCATAATGGCAAAGTAATATCTCCAATGCTGAAAGAAAATGATTAGACAGCTATTTCGAATGGTTTTACCCTATATAATTATTAATACCAAGACTACAAAGACAAACCTATGGATGAACTAATTTTCAACCTGTTTATATTCACGCTGGCTGCTTTTACCGGCTTTGAATTAATTGTTAAGGTCCCTCCCACGCTTCATACACCGCTTATGTCGGGTGCAAATGCCATTTCCGGAATAACTTTGATTGGCGGTTTGTTAATAGCCGGAAGTGTTGGCGGCACCACAGCACAAATTATCGGCCTTGCTGCGATTATTTTTGCCACTATTAATGTGGTTGGAGGCTTTCTGGTCACAGACCGTATGCTTGAGATGTTCAAAAAAAAGGAGGATGATAAATGAGCCAATTCATGCCACCCTCACTTCAGCTGATATTACCTAACCTGATACAGATAGCATACCTGGTTGCAACCGGGCTATTTATATTCGGAATCAAACGTCTTGGTTCACCCGCGACGGCCAGATCCGGCAATCAGCTTGCTGCCTCAGGAATGTTTCTTGGTGTAATTGTAACACTCTTTGAAAGGGAAATTGTCAGTTTTGAATACATTATTATCGGTGTATTAATTGGCGGTGTGATTGGGGCCATTTTTGCTAAAAAAGTTCCCATGACTTCCATGCCCGAAATGGTTGCCATTTTTAACGGATTTGGGGGTGGTGCTTCTGCACTGGTTGCATGGGGTGAATTCACACGTCTAAGCCCAGCCATAATCACTACTGATTCTATGATCACAATTGGCCTCAGTATTTTAATTGGATCGGTAACCTTTACAGGTAGTTTTATAGCATTTGGTAAATTACAAGGCTTTATAAGCGGTAATCCGATTACCTTTCCCGGACAAAACTATTTTAATCTTCTACTTACGGTTGCCTTATTCGGGCTCGTCGGGTGGCTCACCTATGACCCTGAATTTCAGGTTGTATTCTGGTCTCTCTTCGGCCTTGCTCTTTTCCTTGGTGTGTTAACTGTATTGCCAATTGGCGGTGCGGATATGCCTGTCGTAATTTCACTGCTAAATTCCTATTCGGGAATAGCCGCCTCAATGGCCGGATTCGTTCTGAACAATAATCTGCTGATCATCAGTGGTGCTTTGGTAGGTGCCGCAGGCCTGATATTAACCAATATCATGTGTAAAGCTATGAACCGCACATTGGGCAATGTACTATTTGGCGCATTTGGCGGAGATAGCGGCGCAGCCGTTGCCACTTCTGATTCAGATAAAACTGTTCGTGAAACTTTTGCCGATGACGTTGCCATCCAGTGCGCCTATGCAAAAAAAGTAATTATTGTACCGGGTTACGGACTTGCTGTCGCACAGGCTCAGCATACGCTTAAAGAGGTTGCCAGCCTGCTGGAAGAAAAAGGGGTGACGGTTAAATATGGAATTCATCCTGTAGCCGGACGCATGCCCGGCCATATGAACGTTTTGCTTGCAGAAGCCGATGTTCCTTACGACTTTCTATTCGATATGGAACAAATTAACCCCGAATTTAAAACTACAGACGTTGTTTTAATCATCGGAGCTAATGATGTTGTTAATCCGGCTGCCAAAACATCTCCTGGAAGCCCTATTTATGGCATGCCGATTCTGAATGTGGATGAAGCCAAAAGAACTATTGTATTCAAACGTAGCCTGAGTCCAGGATTTGCAGGTATAGACAACGACCTTTTCTATGCCGATAACAATCAGATGTTTTTTGGTGATGCAAAAAAATCATTGCAAGCCCTGGCCATGGCATTAAAAGAGTTAGATGATTGATAACTTATGGATTGATTATCCAGCTTCTGCATTCTCAATATCTTTCTTAGATTCATTCAATGCCTGGTGCAATCGGTTAACTAATTCGTTTCTGATACCGGACATTCGGAAAATTTCATCTGCTTCAATATACTCAGCACCATAAAACTCACTGTTCGCCTTGCTGTCAACCTCCATCAGGGTGCCATCCAGGCTTACACCGGCGAATATGCCTTTTGTTTTTGAATAAGAGTAGACGGCAGCATCAAACGTAAAATTTGTTGCGGCTGATGATTGCCTGCCAACAGGCCCGGCGGCTACAGAAATATCACCACCGAGGGTAAAATCTGCTTTTCCAATATCCATCAGTGGCTCACTGTCTCTGAAAATAAGGGCCAGTTCAATTTTTTGAACACCGATTTGCAAACCAAAGCTGCCACCTGAAAGTGTTACGAATACCGGGTTGCTCCATGTTCCGTCATCATTTTGAACCAAAGCTACACCTTTCCCCCTTCTGCCACCGATTATAAATCCGGCCTTAACCATATCCGGAATGATTACAACTCCGCCTGCCTTCTTCATCATTGCAGGAGGAATTCCTTTTTCAGCAATATCAATAATATCTTCAAATACTTTTGCAGATCTTTCTACTCTGTCGTTCAGTTTTTTATCCTGAGCGATCGAGTTTAGCGGGATCGAAATTATGACTGTTAATATTATAATAATTATCCGGTAGTACATGGAAATATTGTTGATTACAGGTTATTGTTTGTTCTTACATTTTAACAAAAGAACAAACAATGTACTTTGTTACACCTTATTATGCATTTTTTGTTTCAATCGATGATCCGGTGTGACAAATAGTAGAGCTTATTTCCCCGCTGAACATGCATGTAAACAGCTTCTTGTACTTCGAGTTGATCAACTATAGAATAGAATTGTTTATATGAAGTAATATCTTCTCCATTCACATTATAAATAATATCTCCCGGCTGAAACGGATCACCCATAACGTTTGATTTACCGTTTGATGCTGCTACCAAAACACCTCCTCTTTTTCTGAGAGGTGGCAGCATTTCTCTGATTTCCGGTGATAAACCAATGGCAAGAATTCCCAGTTTTGGGATAAAATTTTCCTCCGGATCTACAAGGTTAAGTAACATAGACTGCCGGTCATCCCGTTTGGAAACTCTTACTTCTCTTTTTAAAATTTCCCCGCCGCGCTTGATTTCAAGTTCAACTGCCGAATCTATTTCTTTACCATAAATATTGACGTTTAGCTGACGAGCATTTTCAATCACTTTTCCATCCAGTTTCAGTATAATATCCCCCTCTTGTAGTCCTGCAAAATCAGCCGGGCTTCCGGGTGCTACATCTCCTAAAATTACCCGCTGATTAGCCGGTAAGCCAAGTGCTTTTGCCAATACAGGGCTCACTGTCTGCGGATTAATACCAATCACACCACGCTCCACACTGCCTTTCTCTTTTATTTGTTTATAGATACTTTCTACAATGTGGCTTGGTGCTGCAAATCCAAGCCCTTCACTCCCCCCTGACTGCGACAAATTCAATGTGTTAATCCCCACAATTCTGCCCATCGTGTCAACCAGAGGTCCACCGCTATTGCCCGGATTGATGGTAGCATCCGTTTGGATATAAATCATGGGATCTTCATCTCTTAGCTGACGCGCCGTTGCGCTAACTATCCCCATACTAACCGAGTTTTCAAGACCAAGCGGGCTTCCGAAAGCAAATACTATATCACCAGCCCTCAGATTTTGTGAATCACCGAATTTAAGAGATCTGTATCCTGATCCTTCAATTTTTAAAACTGCAATATCAGTTTCGGCATCCATGCCGACGACATCAGCCACCAGTATATCACCCTCGGGGCGAAGTATCGATTCATCCGATATATCCTCTTCAAAACTTGGGGGTAACAGTATCTGTATTGTTTTTGCCTGGTCAATAACATGGCGGTTTGTAATAATGTATCCCTCCGAATCAACGATTACTCCGGAACCATTTTTAAGATTTCTTGTAAAGATAGCTGTTCCATCGGCCTGAAAACGGCTTGGTGAACCGAACTCATCCACGATGATTTGAACTACAGAATGGTTTACTTTGTAAACGAGGTCACTATATGAATTAAACTCCTGTGCTTTAACATTGGTAAATAGTCCAATTAAAAAAATGAATACAAGAATCTTTGTCTTCAAATGGTAATAGGTAAACAACTCTGTTTTTAAATTCATGAAATTAAATCCTGTTTAAAATCCACTGTATGTAAATAAAATCTGCTTGGGAAAAATGGGTCACGATTTTATCAACATTTTAAAACAAGATTTTTGATTTATTAATTCATTCAACCGGAATCAGCCGAACAATACCAAGATTTTCAATACCTGCATATAAAAAACCATCTGGAGCCAATTTTACACTACGCACCCTGCCGATACCTTTCATCAACTCCTCTTCACTTATTACTTTTCTACCATCCAGTTTTACACGATGCAGATATTGAAAACTCAGAGACCCCACCATCAGATCACCTTTCCAGTTCGGGTAACGATCACTGTAAACAAAGTCCATCCCCGAAGGAGCTATAGATGGATCCCAATAATGAAGCGGCTGCTCCATTCCGGCTTTTGCCGTGTCTTCAGTTATGATGCTTCCGTTATAATTGATTCCATAGGTAATTTCAGGCCATCCATAGTTCATTCCAATCTCGATAATATTGATTTCATCGCCGCCTCTCGGGCCATGCTCGTGCGACCAAATTTCACCTGTTTCCGGATGGACTGTCATACCCTGAATATTTCTGTTGCCATACGTCCAGAACTCTGGCCGGGCATCTCGTCTGTTTACAAAAGGGTTGTCATCCGGTACCCTTCCGTCATCATAAAGTCTGAATACACCTCCGGAATGAGTCGATAAATCCTGGGCACTGTTCATTTCACCTCTGTCTCCAATTGAAAAATAGAGATAACCGTCACTGTCAAAAACAATGCGGCTTCCAAAATGATGAACCCTGTTTGTTGCAGGTTGTGCTTCAAAAATGACTTCCTGATCTACAAGACTGTTTTCTTGCAGTTTTGCCCTCATTATTGCCGTACTTGTACCTCCGCTTGCTGTGTAGGAATAGGAAAAATAAATCCAGCCGTTTTCTTCATAATTGGGATGTAATTCTACATCCAGCAGTCCGCCCTGCCCTCTTGCTTGTACTTGCGGTACTCCTGATACCGATCCGGGTAGAAGTTTTCCATCTTTAACCAATCTCAGATCTCCCGACCTTTCCGTAATCAAAACCCTGCCATCCGGCAGAAAAGCCATTCCCCACGGAACATTTAAATCCGGAACTACAAGATCAATCTGAAATTTTTGATCATTTGATTCAATAGTATCCAAAATTTCAACCGGAACCGGAAAGTAGTGATTATCCGGGAGGTTTTGAGAAATCAGGACAGCCGGAGTTGTGAATATGATCAGTGTAATTACAAAGAAATTTAAATTAAAACGTTTTTTTGTCATGTTGATTTGAAAGTTAGCCTGGTTAATAAATGGTAAGCGAGTTTAATGCGTGATAAATATACTGATCCACCGTCAGTAAAATTATGGAAATATTTAAATTATGCATATTCACATAAATTATATTCATTGTATAATTGAAAATTACAGAATATAAAAAAAACAGATTCAACTTTGTTTGAATGTAAAATACCAATGAACAGGTTATTTTTAAAAATTCCATTGCATTTACACTTTTAAATACGTGTTAAATTTTGTTAATTACAAACATACATGAACCAAATATTGGAGGGAAGTATGTTTATACGTTTACTCTTAATCAGCACTTTGCTTTGTTTGATACCTTTTACTGCATCAGCTCAATTGGATGAAGGCAATTATCTAAAAATAGATTATCTGATAGTTGATAATTCAAAAGAAGATCAATTCTTAAAAACTATGAAAACAACAATCAATGATCTGCAGAAAAAAAGAGTAAATAACAATGAAATATTATATTGGCGCTTGTATAAAGTTATATATCCGGGGAGCAGGGATACTCAATATAATTATGTAACCGTATCATCAGCAACTTCTATAAATCCATTTGAAAATGAATCCGTTATAGGA
>JBHJOO010000325.1:0-12675 GCA_050329675.1 Balneolaceae bacterium | reverse complement strand
TTGCCGTTTGGCAGCAACAGTCTGACAATATCTACAAATCGGCCTGGTTCTGGTTTTTAATCCTGTTTCCGGTTCTTACATTGGCGGTATCCGCATATCGTAAAAAGCTGAATGACAAGCTTCGAACAGATTCCGGCTTTGCACGGGCTCACCGCTCACTGGATAAAGCCAGTCAGCTGATTTCAGAAGCCAGAGAACAGGTGAACAGTGAAGAACCAAAACAGGTTTATAGCCTTTTACATAAAGCCGTTTCAGGATATATCGCCGATAAGTTAAAATTACCTGAGGCCGGGTTATCAGACAGAGACCTTATTGATAATGTTCAGCCAAAGGTCGCAGACAGCCAGATAGTTCGATCACTGAAGCAGATTCTGGACAAATGCGCAACCATCAGTTATGCACCGGTTGGAACGAAAAGCGATATGCGCAATGATATTGATAATGCTGAAAAACTGATACATAATCTTCAGAAGAAACTTTGATAAATAAAATATTCTTATCCCTGTTCATATTATTTGCCGGAGGTGAAATCATTTACGGCCAGCAGACCCGATTCGAGGAGGCAAATGATCTGCTCTCAACCAATCGGGTTGAAGAGGCACTGGAACTGTATCAATCGCTCGAATCAGAAGGATTTGAATCCGGAGCTCTGTGGTTTAATATGGGAATTTCGTATGTACATCTCGATTCGGCCGGTAAAGCCAAATATTATTTTTTGCGATCCAAAACACATCCCAATACAGAGGAAATTGCTGCTGAAGCCATTGAATTTTTGAATGAACGATTCAGCAGAAGATCGGCTGTATTACCCAAACTTCCGTGGGATGTTTTTTTTGACTGGCTTTCCAAAAATGTCGGGAAAAATTCGTTAATGATTATAGGGCTGCTTCTCTTTAATGGGGCTGTGGGTGCTGTTATTGCTTCCTGGTTTTTAAGCAGAGGAACCATCTGGTTTCGCAGAACGGGTTATCTGTTTACAATATTATCTTTTCTGTTTATCGCTGCCTCTCTCTATATAAACCAGCTTGACAACCGTTACGAAACCGGAGTTATGATTGGAAATCAAACAAGTTTATACCAGTCTCCGAATAAGGAATCAGCAGTTATAAGTTCCGTTTTTGAAGGATATGAAATGACTGTTGATACCAAACGCAGCAGTGAGCACGAAGATTGGAGTTACGTTCGTCTTCAAAACGGAATGTATGGCTGGATTGATGAGCAGCAGCTCATGAGTTTTTAGCCCGTATTTCTCACAAACAATTATGTATGTGTGTTGTAAATAATTGCTTTATAATAAGTTGAGAGTATTATTTCTTGGTGAGAACTGCGGGGTAGACAGCCTGAAGTGAGCAATTATCGGGAGAAATCCTGCAGTTATGCCGCGAGAACTTTTGAAACCTGCTCCGCTGCTTCTTTCAGAAGAACTGCCGAGATTACATTCAGATCGCTGTTGTCAATAATTTTTTTGGCTTCTTCAGCATTGGTTCCTTGCAGGCGTACAATAATCGGTACATTTTCTACCTTTTTTGCAATTTCAGGGTCTTTTATAGCTTCGATAACACCATTGGCAACCCTGTCGCAGCGAACGATGCCGCCAAAAATATTAATCAGTATGGCCTTCACATTTTTATCTTCGAGTATAATGCGAAATCCGTTTTTTACAGTATCGACATTGGCTCCACCGCCCACATCCAGAAAGTTCGCCGGTTCACCGCCGGACAGTTTAATGATATCCATAGTGGCCATTGCAAGCCCGGCACCATTCACCATACAGCCTACGTTTCCATCCAGTTTAATATAATTCAGATCGTATTTTGAAGCTTCAAGTTCAAGCGGATCTTCTTCTGATTCGTCACGAAGTTCAACATATTCTTTATGACGGAATAGAGCGTTGTCATCAAATGTTACTTTAGCATCAAGAGCGGATACATCACCGTTTTTTGTTAAAACAAGCGGATTGATTTCAACAAGGCTGGCGTCTGTTTCTTCATAACATTTGTAAAGTGCATGAATAAATTTAACTGCTTTTTTAAACGAATCCCCTTCAAAACCCAGGGCAAATGCAAGACGTCTGGCCTGATTGGGCTGAATATCCATACCCGGCTCAATCCACTCTTTAATTATTTTTTCAGGGGTTTCTTCAGCAACTTTTTCGATTTCCACTCCGCCTTCGGTTGAAACCATGATTACATTTTTGCTTCTGGCACGATCCAGCAAAATGCCAAGGTAAAATTCTTTTTCAATATCCACTCCCTCGGTAACATAAATGGTTTGTACTTTTTGGCCTTCGCCTCCGGTTTGAATCGTTACCAGAATATCACCCAACAAGGAATCGGCAGCTTCACGAACATCATCAATGGTATTGCAGAGAATAACACCTTTGGCATTGTTATTCATTGTACGGCCTTTACCCCTGCCGCCGGCATGAATCTGGGCTTTTACCACAAAAAGGGATGCCCCGTTCTCTTTCATTTTTTTTGCTGCTTTTACGGCTTCATCTACTGTTGTAGCAGCAACTCCGGCCGGCACGGCCACATTGTACCTGCTGAGAATTTCTTTCGCCTGATACTCGTGAATTTTCATATCTGTACAGTTTTATATTAACACGCACAGGAACTCCCTGTACGTTTACAAAGGTTTTATTTTCCGGTTCAATAATACCGAAACCAAGGGGTAAAAAAAAGTCACAATCACTTCATCAATACATTACGAATCTGAAACCGTATTGTGTTTGTTTTATTACAAATCGTTTCCGAAAGCGTCAGGTTTAGTTTACGGCAATATTTTTCACAAAGTGCAAGGCCGATTCCAAGATGTTTCGCTTTTGTAGAGTAGAATGGAATATAGAGCCGGCTGATATCAAATGTGTAAGCGGGAGAAATACTGTTTTCAACTTCAATTTTACCGTCACTTGAAAAGCTGAGAATTACAGAGTCATCTTTTTTTCGGGAGCTGGCTTCCAATGCGTTTACGAGTAGTTCCATTATTATCTTTCCCAATAGATAATAATCGGATGTTATTGTTTTTATTTGATCCTCATTTTGAATAGTAACTTTTTTTATCTCATCAGAACCGATTAATTCATTCATGAGTGCCTGAAACTGATCGAAACTAAAAGTGGTAATATTGGCTGAAACAGGCTGAGCAAACTCTTCAATCCGATCGAGCATGGTAAATAATTCATTCATTGCAGGTTCCGTTTTACCAAGCAGCTCCCGGCCTTTTTCAGTTTCTATATGTTCCCTGAGCAACTCCAGATAGCCGGAAATTCCGGCAAGTGGTGATCGAAACTGGTGAACAAACTGTTCTGCAATAACACTATAATGAGAAAAATCGTCATCCGTTACTTCGCCAGACAATTCTGTAAGAATTAATCTTGCATAGGAATCAGTGTCTGTTTCGATGATTTCACGGGTTACATTGAATAGCTTTTCATGAATTGTACAAAGATTTATCTGGATAACGGGCTTGTTGAGTTTGAAAAGATTCCGTGATTTCATTTTCAATAATTCGCTCTTTGACAGCTTAAAAACCCGGGAGGCCTCACTGTTAGCATCGATTACGGAATCACTCGTAGTATTCACGATAATTTCCGGCTGATCACTGTTTTTTATATGAATGTTCAGGTCTTTCTCCATTTTTATGTCGGTTTAACCGATCCATTCTGGTCATCAACTAAAGAACTGCAACTTTGATTGCGTGAACAGACACCTGATATAAAATTGATTACTTCTTTAACAAGTGTAATAAATTTTGAAGAATTATGTTCCATCTGAAGTTTATTTTTGACAATGTTACAGGTAATTTGATCAGGGGTAAATTGTTTTTATATAAATGTATTATCGGCTGCAAAAAGGGATTATTAAATTATATCAGGATTGTAAAGTGAAAAGCTATGTCAACCTATTTCAGGCAACTACACCACTTAACTCACGTCTAATAACTTTTACCGTCTATACTCATATCTCAGATTCAGACTGGGATCAAAGCCGGTTATAAAATCAAGGGCCATTCCAGACAGCTTTTCCTTCAGGCGGAAAAATTTACCACCCAATTTAATCAAAAACAGCCTGTATCGCCGGGATGAACAGATTTACGGATCTGGCACAACAATTGTCATGATACCGGCAGATGTAATAAAAAATCTGAATAACTATGAAACTCATTGATAGTGTACATACGAATTTACTTGCAAAAGCGATGGATGTGTATACCCTTCGTAACCGGATTACAGCTTCCAATATTTCAAATATTGAAACTCCCGGTTATAAAAAAGCAAAGGTTGAGTTTGAAGAGGAGTTAAGCAGAAGGCTCGACTCCGGATTGACAAGCAAGAAACAGGTTGACCAGTTATCCCCGGTTATAAAAGAAGTGAATGGAAAACCGGTGATTGAAGATGAACTCATGGAACTTGCCGATACGCAAATCAGAGTTCAGATGGTTACACGGGCACTCCGCCATAATTTTGAACAGCTGCGGATGGGTATCATCGGCAGGGCAGGATAATGAGGATTAAATAAATGGATCGGTTTTTCTCTGTTTTCAGAACTACAGGCAATGCGCTCTCGGTACAGCGCCGACAGGTTCAAATTGCATCTGAAAATATCGCTAATGCACAGACTACCCGTACAGGCCGTGGAACATACAGGCCCAAGCGCCTGGCATTATCTCAGCCACAAAACGATGGATTCAGAAGAACACTGATAAATACTGAAATTAAAATGAGAACAACAGATGTCAGACACCGGCCTGCCCCCCAGGCTGTCCGTGACTTTGAGGGAACAGTGGATTTAGGCCCGAAGGCGGATTTGGTAGAGCAGGATAAATATCGTTTTGAATACGATCCGATGCATCCTGATGCCGATGAAAACGGGATGGTCAGATATCCCGATATCGATCTGATTGAGGAGATGACAAGACTGATAAGTGCTAACCGGCTGTA
Organism: Balneolaceae bacterium; assembly: GCA_050329675.1. Lineage (GTDB taxonomy): Bacteria > Bacteroidota > Rhodothermia > Balneolales > Balneolaceae > CAYVBJ01. Next base: position 7,733 of record JBHJOO010000325.1, on the reverse strand, counting down.
CGAGGCCAATCTGAGTGCACTTGAAGCCGAAAAAGAGATTATTAAAAGATCATTTGAAATTTAATGAACAAAAGTATTCAAAATATTACCCAAAATAATTCACTGTTGAGATCATTTCAGCGTGTTTTTGATGACAACAAAATCTCAAGCCCTGACATGAATAAGACACGTTCTGATAATGTTCCAAAAAGGAATGAGGGCAGGTTACAAAGTGTGGGAAAAAGCAGTTCCGATATCCGGTTATATGCCCGCAGCGGCACTGTTTCAACAGTTAATCCAGGGGCGAAAGGAATAAATTTTGATATTAATATTTGAGTTAAGACAAAAAATTCTCTGTAATAATTTAAAACGAAATAAAGAAAAGAAATGGCACAGGAAGCAATCAGTTTAATTCAGTCGATACGGCAGCAGCCGGGTTCAGAAGGTATTCGCGGCCCGCGGCGCCTGTCATTTTCTGAAGGCAATGATCAGACGTTTGCCGACATGATCAGGAATGCTGTGAACTCTGTTGATCAGCTTCAAAAAACCTCCGAAAGTAATGTTGAAGCGGTAATTGCAGGAGAGTCGGAAAATATTCATGAAGTAATGATTTCACTGGAAAAGGCTCAGCTAAGTTTTCAAATGATGGTTGAAATCCGGAATAAAGCTGTAGAAACCTACCAGGAATTAAGCAGGATGCAGATTTAATAACAGGTGTAAAAACAGATGGCAAGATTTATTACAAATTTTAAAAACTTTTTCAGTCCTCTAAGCAGTGCTCAAAAAGCATTATTTGGTGTTTTTTCGGTTGGAATTCTGCTCATTATAGGTCTCATGTTTTATTGGGCACTGAAACCGAGCTATTCATTGCTATTTGGTTCACTGGCACCTGATTCCGCTCATACTATAGTTGAAGAACTTGAATCTCTTGGCATACGGTACCAGCTACGTGACAACGGGCGAACAATTGCAGTACCCAGAAACCGTGTCCACGATTTACGGCTTAAATTTGCTGCACAGGGAGTAACCGGAACAGAATATAAAGGGTATGAACTTTTTGATGAAAATGCACTTGGAATGACCGATTTTATGCAGCGGCTAAACCAAAAAAGAGCGCTCGAAGGAGAATTGGCACGAACAGTAAACAGCCTTGATCAGGTTGACGGATCCCGAATCCATATTGTTCTGCCAGAGCGCTCCCCCTTTCAGGAAAGTACAGTTGAGCCTTCCGCTTCAGTGATTTTGAATTTAAACCGCGGCAGAAAACTTTCCAAGGAACAAATCGAGGGAATCGGTTCATTGATTGCAGGAAGTGTGGAAGGATTAACAATCGATAATGTGGTTATTTTGGATCATCTTGGTAACAGGATTTCAGAAAATGTGCTGGTTAGCAGTGAGGTGGCTGCGGGGTCCGCTCAGATTCGGGTTCGCCAGGATATGGAGACATATCTCGTAAATAAAGGCCAATCAATGCTGGACCGAGTACTTGGGCCGGGCAAGAGTATTATCAGGGTATCCACAGAGCATAATTTTGATAAAATATTGAGAGAATCAGATCTGATTGATCCTGAAAGCCGGACAATTATTTCAGAAGAGAGGCGAAATACAAGAAATGCAGATGAATCGAGAGAAGCCATTCGCGGTAATGAAGAGTTGGAGCCGTTTGTGTCGAGTGCACGTGAAGATGAATCTGTAGTCCAGGTTAGAAATTACGAGGTAAATAAAACCAGAGAACAACAGGAAAAGGGAGTGGGTGAAATTACAAGGATCAGTGCTTCAATCCTGCTCGATTACAAGGAAATTATTGATGATGAAATGGATTCAGGAATGGTATATGAACGCTACAGTGAAGTAGAAATTGAAGAGATCCGGGCGGTTATGGGAAGTGCCATCGGTATTAATGTGGATAGAGGTGATCAGCTGGTTGTAACACAGATTCGTTTCCGTGATCCTTTTGCCGGTGATCCCGGTACGGGTGGATGGATTCAAAACCTGCCGGTGTCGGATATAATCAGATATTTCTTTCTTTCGGTTGTGATGATTGTAGTGGCTCTGATGGTATACAGAATGACGAAAAATTTTAGTGTTGAATACGATCCCCTTATTTCCGGTAACGATCAGCAGAACAAATTACTTTCAGAATCTGAGAAAGGTAAATTTCTTGAAGGCGAATCCGCAAAGGAGGAGGATGATTTATACGGTAAAAAGCTGAGTGAAGAAGCGAGAAAAAAGCTTAAGAAAGCAACATTCAGAACGGATGAAATAAACAAATTTATGGACGAAAACGCCGGCGAAGCTGCTGCACTGCTGCGAACCATGATTAATCAAAAAACTGTTTAAATAAATTATCAATGACCGAACAGATGCTAATGAATGCAGAACAGGACGAAATGCTTGAAAATCCCAGGGATTTAACGGGCGTTCAGAAAGCTGCCGTTTTTTTGATCTCTTTCGGTGTTGAAAAAGCGTCTAAAGTACTGAAAGAACTGCGTGATCCGGAAGTTGAAAAAGTTACGAAAGCTATTTCTGAATTGAAGAACGTAAGTCCGGATGTTGTGGATTCGGTAATGGATGAGTTTTATGAATTGATGGCGGACAGAAAATTTCTGATTGAGGGAGGGCAGGATATCGCCAGGAATTTACTTGAACAAACAAAAGGTAAAAACCAGGCTGATGAGATGTTTAAAAAGTTTGAAGCAGAGCGGGGGGAAGATGCTTTTACTATCATTCAAAATAGTGAGGTGCAAAATATTGTCCATTTTCTACAGAATGAACATCCTCAAATTGCAGCCGTAATTCTTGCCCATCTGAAATTGAATAAAACTGCAGAAATAATGACCCATCTTTCTCCGGAATTTCGTGGCGATGTAGCACTGCGTATGGCCAGGCTTGGTAAAATTTCGGGTGAGATTGTCGAAGAGCTGTCCCATGTGATCAAAGACCAGTTAAGCAGTGAGTATACCGACCGTAATAATATACACAAGGGTGCATCAGCTGTAGCCGGTATATTGAATGAATCCGATATCGCTACGGAACGAAGTGTACTTGAATCTATTGAGGCGGTTGACCCGGATCTTGCTAAAGAGATTAAAGATCAGATGTTTCTCTTTGAGGATATTCTTGATCTTGATGACAGGACGATGCAGGCAATTGTAGCCAAGCTTGATAAACAGGATATGGTAACCGGCCTGAAAGGTGTTGATGAAAAAATAAAGGAGAAATTTTTGTCGAATATGTCAACCAGGGCAAAAGATATTTTGGTTGATGATCTGGAGGCACTTGGCCCCGTTCACGTGAAGAAAGTGGAAGAAGCACAACAAAATATTGTGAAATCAATCAAACAGATGGATCAGGAAGGTAAAATATCAATCCGTAATAAAGAAGCAGATCAGATAATTGAGTAAAAAAATGATTGGAACGATGACTGAAATCAGTAATAATGGTATAAAAATTAACTATGAATCTCTTTTTAAAAGAGATCATGAAAGTTTTGGTACGGATAATGAAAAAAACCATACAGCCGAAGAGATTTATACCGCAGATCAGGTTAAAAAACTGATAGAAGAGAGGGAATTGCACTGGCAAAAAGTAAAGGAAGAAGAAGTGAAAGAGGAGATAAAAAAAGCATATCAAATTGGATTTGAAGATGGATTGCAAAAAGCAAAAAAGGAAATCGGTGATAGTACAGGTTCTATACTTAAGGCACTTAAAAGCGTTGATTCACATGTTGAAAGTTTAATGAATCAGGTGAAACCACATATAGCCGATATGGTATTTGATTTGGCTGAAAAAATTATTGCCATGCCTGTAAAAAGTAAAATCCTGAATGAAAGGGTAACCAATGAAATAGAGCAGATTATAAGTGAGCTTGAAAGAAGCACCAAAGTAACGGTTGATGTAGCCGAAAGTGATCTGAAAGTCGTTCAAAAACGGATCGAGGATATGCCGGATTCAGAACATATCATTCTCAGAGCTTCAAAAGAGTTAAACCCCGGTGAATATCGTGTTGATACCAACCGTGAGCAAATAGTTAAACAGTTTCGAAAATCACTGCAGGATTTTCGTGAGTCAATAATACTGCAGGATGATGCCGAATCGGATTCATAATTCAGAAATAAGAATCAACACCCATGCTGCTAACATATATTCATGAAATATCAGACCGGATGGACGAGCTTTCGTCTGAAGCAAAACGGTATGGAAAAGTTTCGTCAGTAATAGGTACGGTTATTGAAGCAACAGGGCTGAAGGCCTCGGTTGGTGAACTGCATACGATTCACACGGAAACCGGTTATAAAATCAGAGCCGAAGTGGTTGGTATTAAAAACAACCGGACTCTGCTGATGCCGCTCGACCGGGTTGAAGGCATCAAGGGAGGTTGCCTGGTTGAACCAACACCGGGTTCCATGAATATTAAAGTCTCAGATTCATTGCTTGGACGTATAATTGATGCAAACGGCACACCCATCGATGGCAAGGGGCCGGTCACCCGCAGTAAAAATTTTCCGGTACATAATGATCCGCCCGGACCGCTACAAAGAAAGAATATAAATTCAATTCTAAGTACGGGTATCCGTGCTATTGATGCGTTCATTACAATCGGGAGCGGCCAGCGTATGGGAATTTTTGCCGGTTCAGGTGTTGGGAAAAGCACTCTTATGGGAATGATTGCCAAACAATCTTCTGCTGATGTGAATGTAATAGCATTGATTGGTGAGCGAGGCAGAGAAGTAAAAGAATTTATTGATGATATCCTTGGTGAAGAGGGCTTAAAAAAATCAGTTGTAGTGGCAACTACATCAGATAAAGCGGCTATGAGCAGAGTGAAAGCTGCATATACAGCATCGGCTGTTGCCGAATATTTCAGAGACTCGGGAAAAAATGTACTCCTCATGATGGATTCGGTTACAAGAGTTGCCATGGCACAGCGCGAAATTGGCCTCGCATCTGGTGAACCGCCTACCACAAAAGGATATACACCAAGTGTATTTGCCATGCTGCCACAACTTTTGGAAAGAGCGGGAAAAACGAAAAAGGGCAGCATCACCGGCCTGTACACCGTTCTTGTTGATAATGATGATATGAATGAACCCATAGCCGATGCCGTACGCTCGATACTTGACGGGCATATTGTTCTTTCCCGGAAAATGGCACATAAAAACCATTATCCTGCAATAGACGTGCTATCAAGCATTTCCAGAATTATGACCCAGATTGTGAAAACAGAACATCAGCAGATATCTCAAAAGGCCAGGGAACTACTGGCAGTTTACGATGAAGCAGAAGATCTGATAAGTATTGGTGCTTACTCAAAAGGCTCAAATCCGAAAATTGATGATGCAATCAGCAAGATTGACGATCTGAATAACTTTCTTAAACAAAGTAATGCAGGTTATGAAGATGGTAAACTTTGGGAAAAGCTGGCTGAAATAGTAAACCGGCCGGCGGTTCAACCAACTAAAGATAAATAAAGGATAGAATCATGTTTACATTCAAATTGCAACCGGTACTGAACATTCAAAGCTACAATGAAAAACTTGAAAAACAGAAACTTGCTGTATTGCTGACAGAAAAAGAAAATTTTGCTAAAGAGCTGCAAAAAAGATCACGCCGGTTAAATGAGTATTCCGGTAAATCATCAGCCGGGAATAAAAGCAATCGCGGAAAAGAAAAAATGATCCAGGAATTTCTGCTTGCTGAATTAAGAGCCATCATGGAAATAGAAAAACAGATAGCAATAGTGGACAAAAAAATTAATGATCAGAGAAAAAATCTGATCGAAGCAAATAAGGAAGTCCGGATTTTGGAAAAATTGAAACAAAAAGCACTGATCGATTACCGAAAAGAAGCAGATCGGCAGGAACAGATATTACAAAATGAGGTGGCAACACAAATGTTCTACAAACAACAGGAAGAATGGATATAAAAAAGATTGGCACAACTACAGGCATATTTGCGGGTTCATTTTTAGTGATACTTGTCATTACCTATTTGCTGTATCCGGTAATACATCCGGAAGAGGCGGAACAGGTTGAACTTCAATTGATTGAAAAAGCAGATACACAGGAGCAGGAAAATGAAAATGTAAAAACAGAAACCGCTGCAGAACCGCAAACAAATGAATTATCCGGAGAAATTCCGATAACAGAAAGCCGAATTGCGAAGCCGGATGTAAACGAATTTGATCAACTGGAAAAGGATTATCTCAATCAAATCGATTCACTTAAATCGGTCATAACTGAACTGCAAGTACAACATAAAAAGAAATTGGATGAAGTAAGAAAAGCCGTTTCGGATGAAGAAACCCAGGAAACAACAAAAACACTGTTAAACCTGGATGAAGAAGCACTTGCTCCTATCGTAAACCAGCTTGAAGAGCCAATCCTGGTACGTTTGTATAAAAATGCAAGCAGTATGCAAAAGCAAAAACTTTTACAGGCTCTGGAACCAGAAAAAGCTTCAAATGTTTTAAAAATAGTAATGCTATGATACAATTCCTTCAACAACCAAAATTACCGGAGTCTCCTGCGTTACAGGAAAAAGTAAGTGGCGAATTAAAAAATGTTCTTCATCCGGATCCGGATAACAATGACTTTGGACGCCTGCTCTCAGAGATAATTCACAATTTTATGAATTTCAGTAAAAATAAAGGTAAAGAGCTCATAAAAGATACCGGCAACTCGGTGATATCAGATTCCGGGATAGAGATACAATACCGGCTGGAAACTTTACCAGCTGAATTTACTGAATTCAGGCTTCAACCTCTTACGGATGAATCAAATTTTGGAAAAGTTTTAAATCAGAATCCTGTTGCAAATATCAATTTATTACATGATTCACATATTGAATTGACATCGGTACCGCAAATGGATGTGAATGTGGAAAACATCCCAAATGATAATAATTCAGTATCGATTCAGAGTGGTAATGATAGCGCCAACGAAATTCAATCGAATTTTCAATTCCAAAATTCTGATGAAATAAAAAAGGGAACTGATATTGCAGATGAAATTTCTGAAACCCGGGATAGTAAAATGGCCCGGTCTGACTTTTCAAAAAAATCCGTGGAATCCGGGATAAAATCTGATAGAAATGTAAAGGGTCTCCAAAACGAAAAAAGAAATGAATTAAACGGATTAAAACAAAATATCAGCAGTAAAGTAGAGCCGTTTCAAATGGAGGTTAAAGAAAGTACAATAAAAAGTTTATCTGATAATCAACATATTAAAAGTACTGAGAACCAGGTTTCCGTAAAAAATACGGATGTGAACAAACAGGCTGCTTTTTCTGTGAATACTGAAAATCTGGAAATACCTGAAAAAAAGCCCAAAGAGTCATCCGGTAAAATTACCGTTAAAAACTCTGAAAGGATTTCTAATGGTTCAACATTTCGAAATGATACTGATTCATGGGTTCATAAAACCAGGGATTTTCAATCGAATATAAAAGTCCAAACTGAAGATAAAAGCGAACCTGGTTTAAGTCAGATCAAAGTTGATTCTTTAAATTCAAATATAAAAAAGTCTCAGGAATTTGATCAAACCGGAATCAGGGAAACGAAAGCGGATCAACCGCGTGAAATGGCTGCAGTCAAAATGGATCAGCTGCCACTGTTTCAGCAGGCAGAAAGGCGGGTTTTTCCCGGAAAAATTGCACAGGTAATCAGACAGGAACTGAGTTCAGGCAAAGCCAAAGCACAGGGATGGCAAAAACATCAGTTTACACTTGACGACGGATCGAAGATTCAAATATCA
>JBHJOO010000339.1:0-2973 GCA_050329675.1 Balneolaceae bacterium | reverse complement strand
TCACTAAATTTTTATGCGGATACCAAGCTGATAAAGAGAGAAATCGAAACTCACCCGGTTTTCTTTCCGGTAATTTCTTCTCTTTATAGACAGGTTTATGGTAAAAATTACTACACGCGTTGGTAACTGTAAAAACCTTATCTGTAGATAACAATTTTCTCACCCGTTTATTCACATCATTTGTCTGTACCACATAAGCATCAGCATCTCTTTTAAAGAAAAATTTTAAGATGCGGCCCTTTCCATCCCATTTTAATTTTTTATAAAGAGGCATCGTATCAAAATAGGGAGAATCCCTGTAAATATAATGCGGCAGGTTATAGCCGGTAAGATGCGGGGCTTCCGGCCTCCAGTAAGCAGGCCCGGATGTAGTAAAAACGACATCCGGCCGTATTTCCTTTTCGAGCTTTTTGAAAAATCCGTCATGTGAGAAAAGGCTGAATACCCTCGTAGCCGGCCGGTATCCGATTCTGTAAAACGTGAAATTGGATGGGAATTCGCTCTCGTTTACAAGATTTCCAACCATGTCACCCAGAATAATATGATATTCATTCTCTGTAAACTTTTTACACTCTTCGATAAATGAATACGCTACCTGAACACCTCCCCCCTTGTATGTACTTGCAGTGTTAATAATCAATTTCATTTCTTAACCCAAATAATGAATTTTGAATTTAAATTCATTTGTGATCTGTTACGAATAAATAAAATTTTTCGGCAGTCCTGTTTTCAGAGTACTTATTTATGGATTCTTTTGCACAATCTCCAAATTGCTCACGAATATTTTCATTTTTAATAACAATTTGCAATTTTTTTTTAAATGCTTCTTCATCAAATAAAGAGACAAGAAATCCATTATTATTATTCTCGATCAAATCTGCAGGACCGGCTTCGCAGTCGTAAGCTACCACTGGCAGGCCGGCCGACAAGGCTTCTCCAACTGCATTTGGAAAGCCTTCTGAACTGGAGGTAAAAGCAAAAATTTTACTCCGGCGATAAAAGTCGTCTATATGTTTTTGTTCACCCTCCAGAAAAACGCGGTCATTAACTCCTAAATCATGAATTAATTTTTTCAGTTGAACAGAAAGATTCTGCTTTTTGGCATCTCCTCCAACAATTAGCAGTTTCCAGCCCGGCTGATCCAATTCAGCAAACATGGTAATTAACCGGTCAAAATGCTTTGTTTCAATCAGCCTGCCGACCGAAAGAACTATATTTTCCCTTTCAACAGTTCCGTTTGCAGTAATCTTTCTGATCGGGTTTCCAATAACTGTTACATTCTCATTCCATCCGTTTTTTATACAAATAGATTTTGCCGCTTCCGTTTGGGCAATATATCCTGATGCTTTTGGATAGAGGTGGTTCCTTAGAAAGTTGTGAAGCTTTCCCAGGTCTTTACCCGGCTCACTCCGGTCGGAAATATAAACCGGATAATCTAAACCGTAGAGTGCTAACAAAACCAGGTTATTCCACATCTCACCAAAACTGAGTACTGTATCCGGATCTATCTTTTTGACTTCTGAGCGGAGAAAAGAAAGGGTTCTGAGAGTGTGAGCCGTTCGGTGTTTATTATTAAACTCGAATTCCGGTTTATGAATGATCACTTTTCCGGATAAGGGGTATTCAATATTTCTCTTCCGGCCAATGAGTACAAGATGAACTTCTGTATCTTCTCTTTTGGAATAATTATTGGCAAGCATAGTCATCACACGCTCCATTCCCCCGATTCCGAGTGAGTGTATGATGAGGCAAATTCTTTTCATTTCCGGTTGAGGTTCCCTCTGCGGGTAAATTAACTGCACATTAATTTTAAAAGTTTCTTTATCCCAAAGAATAGCTTATAAATAAGCCAAAATCAGTTAAAATAAATTTAGATTTCACCCGGTTTTGTGAAGCAGGTCATATATAGCTCTCTGCAAATTCAAAACAACAATATCCTGGTCAACCATAAATTCTGCCCCGGAGTATTTTTTTTTCATTAACTGCCCGCACTCTTTTCAGATCATCATACTCATGCTGAGTGCGGAAAAAAATTTGCCATAGACGCCAGGTTTTGTTCATCGAATCAGTCCCGACCTGTGCTGGGATAAGACCTTACGCCCGCCTTGGGGCTGTATTCATAGAACGACATTCCTGCAATTAAAAAAATAACGATTCTGCGATTCAACTGTCAGATTCAGAAATCCGTGAAAACCAGGCTGAAGGCCTGTCGCAACACAGCCCCAGGCAGCGCCTGGGGAAAAGCGACAAATATAATCCAGTCAGGCTGTAAGCCTGAGGCAGAGAAAACCCTGCCCGGGCATCACAAGAAGATTTATGCACTGATTCAATCATGAAAAGAAACCTGTCTGCTGCAGGCCTTCAGCCTGCCCGTTTGGCGGCCGCCCCGTAACCCCGACACAGTTGTGTCGGGGCTGTGTTGCGCCAGGCTTACAGCCTGTGGAACCAGGGTGTATGTCATGGCATTGCCGAACCGGAGTTTTCTATACGCCGCCTAAGTATATTATTTTCATCGCGGTGCGGGAATAGTGTTATTCTGGCTGTGTTTTGGTGCGACGCGCATCTCCAAAAACGCACCCTGTCACCGGTAGGCCGACGCGCTTTCCGGCGGATCGAGGGACGGTGTCTGTCCCCTGACTGATCTCATCGTTTGTGGCATTGGGTTGTTGGAGGGAGATTCCTCCACTCCAGTCGCTCCGGCAAAAAACAGCCGGGACTCCTTACGGTCGGAATGACAGGGGCGCTTTTAGGGAATGGGCGGCGTATATGGTTAGAAATCAGAACTGTTTTACCTGCTACGCCGCCAGCGTGGCTCTATCCAATCATCGCGGCGCGGGATCCTGTGCGCCGCACATCACCAATAAATTGCAAGCAGACAGTGCAGCTGTATATTACAATTCTACAGTTCTACTTAATCAGCGTCATCTTTTTGGTAAAGATGCTCTTCTCGGTGATCAGCCGGTAGAAGTAAAT
>JBHJOO010000535.1:0-2248 GCA_050329675.1 Balneolaceae bacterium | reverse complement strand
CCGATGCGAATATGGCATGCCATTGCCAATTCGGCTCCCCCTCCCAGTGCATAACCGTTTACAGCAGCAATAACCGGTTTACCCGAGTTCTCAATTTTAGTAAAAATATCCTGTCCTTTTTTTGACAATTTTTTCCCGCTGGCTGCATCCAGTGAACTCAGCTCTTTTATATCGGCTCCCGCAACGAAGGCTTTATCCCCCGCTCCGGTTATAATGATTGCCATTGTCTCCGGATCGCCATTAATGTTTTGTATGGCTTCATCAAGCTCATCCAGAACATTCATGTTTAATGCATTTAGTTTGTCAGGCCTGTTTATGGTTAAAACAGCTATCTGATTATCATCCTTTTCTATGATCAGGTTCTCGTACGGGTTACTCATCTATTCTGTTAATTTTTAATTTTTTGCGAGGTTTTACCGCTGCTGTCATCTGTTTTTTCAGGAACTGCATCTAAATCGGACAGATCATCGGCATATACTTCTATACCCTCCAGCAAATCGCCTTCAAGATCATCGATAATCGAAGTGGTCTCTTCCATTTCACTGAGCAGATTATCCAGCTGATATCCCACATCATCCCCTTTGCCCATCGTCATCGACTGTTCGTATATGTAGTGAATCGCATCTTCAATGGTTTCCAGATGTGTTTCGCAAATAAGGAATTTTTCTTTGGCAATATCGAACTTCTTCAATCTCTTATTAAGAATGGATAGTCTCCGGATCCGGGTTTTTTTAAGTTTTTCTGAATCAACCGACTCTATTTTTTTCTTTTCAATCTCCACCTCGCGTTTCAGGCCTTCTTCCATCTCCGAATGGATGTAAAACTGATATCGGCGGTGTAACTCAAGCAGTGTGAGATAGTTTGAGAGCAGCCCGCTTATTTTATTCTCAATATTCTCCAGCAATCCCTGTGATGTATAAGGCAGTTTATCAAAATTTTCTTTGATTATTTTAGTAAGATACCTCAGTTTGAGAAACTTCTTCTGAGATTTACCATCCAGCTGCTGAAAAATAATTTTATTTTTTTCCTCTGCTGTTCGCTCTTTCTTTTTCTTGAGCTTTACATTTTGCCTGAAGCGCGATGAACCGGGAACGGTTCCAAGATATACGAGCTCCAGGCCAAAAGCCGTAGTTAAAATCAGGTTTGAGACCATCCCAAAATCATTTAAAAAGAAGGCTGTAAGCGTACAAACAAATAACAAACCCAAATTAACAGGATGTAAAAAAGCCTCCCTGGTATAATTAATTTGATCGTCTTTTTCCGTCATTATTCTTTTACGTCTTCTTTATCTTCCGGAAGTTCATTGCTTTCCGGATTCACGTCTGATGGTTTCAAGCCAATGGTTTTCTGAACATTCATATTATCGGCGCGGCGTTCAAGTTCACTGTACAGTATACCCATCTCCTCCCGTACCTGCCTCAGTGTTTCTTTAGCTCTTTCTTTTCGCAGTTTCGAATCAAACTCCTCCATCTTTATCTGATCGTCATAATCTTCCATTAAGTGATCCAGTGCCACATCCAGCCGCGATTCGAAATTGGCTACTTTACTTTTAACTTTATGCAAAAATTCATCTGTCGATTCCAGAAGTTCATCTGCATTGAGCTGATGTAAAGCCTGATTTATATTCTGAACATACCTGCTTCTCTTCAGCTTATCTTTTACCTCACGAATCCGGCGATAGTGCTCCTTGTATTCTTCCTTTAAACGGTCACGCTCTTTTTGATTATCGCTGGCCATGATTCTTATTTTTTAAGATTTAGTACGGGATTTTCCAACGGTTTTTTCAGATTCTTTTTTCCCCGGTGCAGATTCGTCAATTTCAACATCTTTCTTTCTTTCGGGTTCCTCAGCTTGCTCTACTCCCATTTCGGCTTTAAATTGCTTCACCAATTCCTGTGCGCGTAGTTTTTCTGCATTGGCTTCAATTTCCATGGTATCCGTATCTACACTCTCCAGAGCGATTTCCATCCGCGCTTCATTTTTTGCCGTTTGTTCATTGAGCCTGTTCATCATCTCGTCATATGTTTGATCCAAACCGCCCACCTCAAACTGTTCAAGAGTATCGGCTATTTTTGCCTGCCATTCTGCCCGTTCACTTGCACGTAATGCTTCCCGGGCATCCCGTATTTTTTTATCCTTTTCACGCATAAAAGCCTGTTTCACTTTCAGGGACTTTTCGTATGCCTGTTCAGCAAATTTAAGCTGTTCGTTCGATTGAGCGAGGTTTTCGCGGGCTTTTTCAAGCTGC
>JBHJOO010000597.1:0-4142 GCA_050329675.1 Balneolaceae bacterium | reverse complement strand
CTGCCTCAGGCAAGTTTTGCTGGGCAGCAGGACACCTATCTGAACATTCACGGAAAAGATGAATTGCTCAGAGCTTGTAAAGATTGCTTTGCTTCTCTATTTACAAACAGGGCAATTTCTTACCGTGAAAAAATGGGGTTCGACCACATGAAAGTCTATCTTTCCATTGGCGTGCAAAAAATGGTCAGGGCTGATAAATCATGCTCCGGTGTCATGTTTACTGTTGATACCGAATCAGGGTTTCCGAATGTAATTCTGATCAACGGCAGCTGGGGCCTGGGAGAAAATATTGTAAAGGGTACAGTAAATCCGGATCAATATTTTATTTTTAAATCCCTTCTGAAAAACCCTGAATACAAGCCGATTCTGGAGAAGAAAGTGGGTTCAAAAGAGGTGAAAATGGTTTATGCTTCAAGTGAAAGTGCAAATACTGTTAATATTCCCACCTCGGTGATTGAGAGGCAATCACTTGTATTGAATGATGATGAAATTCTGAAACTGGCACGCTGGGGTGCAGACATTGAAAAACATTATGGCAAACCAATGGATATTGAATGGGTAAAAGATGATGATACCAACGATCTGTTTATTGTACAGGCCAGGCCCGAAACCATTCACTCTCAGGAAAAAAACGGGACCTTTAAAACATATACGCTGCGCGAAAAATCACCAAAACAGAGGTTATCCGGTCTGAGTATTGGCAGTTCAATTGCCAGTGGTGAGATAAAAATTGTTCATAAAACTACTGAATTAAGTGTTTTGAAAGAAAATCATATACTTGTAACTGAAATGACAGAACCAGACTGGGTGCCGGCTATGAAAAATGTAGCCGGTATTATTACAGATTTTGGAGGGAGAACCTGCCATGCAGCAATAGTGAGCAGAGAGCTGGGTATACCAGCGGTAGTCGGTACAAAAAATGCCACCTCGGTTTTACATGACGGAGAAAAAATTACCATTTCGTGTGCAGAAGGTGAAGAGGGAAAAATTTATGAAGGTGAAATTGATTTCGATGTGGAAATAATAAAATTGCACGATGTAAGAAAATCAAAAACCGATATAATGCTCAACCTTGCAACACCAGATTCAGCTTTTAAATGGTGGAAATTACCGGTTTCAGGTGTGGGATTAGCCAGAATGGAATTTATCATCAATAACCATATAAAAATTCATCCTATGGCTCTTGTCTATCCTGAAAAGGTTCAGGATGAGGATGAATTCAAAAAAATAAGAAAACTGACAATGGGCTTTGATGATTACAAGCAATATTTTATTGATCAGCTGGCCTGTGGTATTTCAAAAATTGCAGCTTCACAGTATCCAAACCCGGTTATAGTAAGAACGAGTGATTTTAAAACGAATGAGTATGCCGGATTGATCGGCGGCAGTTATTTTGAACCTGCTGAAGAAAATCCTATGCTGGGATGGAGAGGAGCATCGAGGTATTACAGTGATGGTTACCGTGAAGGTTTTGAGCTTGAGTGTAAAGCGCTGAAAAAAGTACGGGAAGAGATCGGGCTTGATAATGTGATTATTATGATTCCTTTCTGCCGGACTTTATCGGAAGCAGAAAAGGTTATTCATTTAATGGAAGATTTTGGCCTTAAACGAGGTGATAAAGGCCTTCAGATTTATATGATGTGTGAAATACCATCAAATGTAATACTTGCTGAAGATTTCGCTTCATTTTTTGACGGATTTTCAATCGGTTCTAATGATCTGACTCAGCTTATACTCGGTGTTGACAGAGACTCTGTTGATCTGGCATTTCTTTTTGATGAAAATGATAAAGCTGTTAAAAACGCAATCCGGGAAGTGATAAAAAAAGCACACAAATCAAATATTAAAATCGGATTTTGCGGTCAGGCACCCAGTGATAACCCCGAATATGCTGCTTTTTTAGTGGATTGTGGTATTGACTCTATTTCGGTAATACCGGACAGTGTTATCAAAGTGATGGAGAAAGTAAAATCTGCCGAGTCAAAACTGATATAAATGTAGCTCATGCAAGTGATATATTATTTTATTGCAGTAATTGTCGGGATTTTTCTTGGAATAATCTATTTTATCTGGTCTTTTATAGCAATCAGCAAAACCGGTAATTCCCAATCTTCGCTTTATCACAAAAGAAGTAGTTTTTCTTTACTGGCAGTTGTAGTAGCGACTTTAATTTACTATATATCAGCCGTGCCACCAGTTTACATTATCAGTGCTTTATGTGCCGGTGTTGTCAGTAATTGGTTTCTTCACATCAAGTACAGAGAAAGACTTAAAACAAATAATGATTGAGTTCAGGGATCAAATTTCAGCACATTGAGTGAATTTCTTTCTTCCGGGAACAGGGAGTGTTAAAATGATATTGAGAATTGCTAATGAGACTAAAGTCGTGTCAATGATAATAGTACAGTTGATGGATGACAGTCATCCCGCGCACCTAATTTTGATCCAAAAACGTGGCAACACTGTTGTGGATGTGACAAAGTTGTATCTGTCAACGGTAGCGTTCTGGATTGAGGGCTCCGAATCGCCCAACTACAACCAACACTACGAGTTAACCGATGATTCTCGGCTTGATTCCAAACCTCCCGGTCACCAGGCTGAAAGCCTGAGGCAACACAGCCCCGACACGGATGTGTCGGGGTTACAGATCGGGCAAAAACCCGGCAGGCTGAAGGCCTGCAACAGAGGGATTCCTTTTGTAATTAAATCAGAATGAGGATAAATGTGAATAAAATTTTTAAGATACGAATGTGGCTCTCCCTGTCTCAGGCTTTCAGCCTGATGGATTATAATGATCGCTTTTCCCCCGGGCGCTGCCCGGGGCTGGGTTGTGACAGGCTTTCAGCCTGTTATTTTGGAGTATCTGAGTCCGGAGCCGGGACGTACAAATTAATAACCGCAGATTGCTTGGCATATCTGTCATCCCGCGCACCTAATTTTGACCCAAAAGCGTGGCAACACTGTTGTGAAGGTGACAACGTTGTATTTGTCACCGGTAGTGCATTCGGGATGACTTGGGGCGACATTTTATATGTGAGATAACACTAAAGAAAAGTAACTAATTCAGAAAAAATGATCGAAGAATCATCTGTAATTTTTAAATTTGATGAGTTAAAAGAGACGGCAAGAAAACTTGCAAAATCCCAGCGCGTTACAGAGGATACAAAGCCCCTCAGGCTTGTAAAAAAGGATCTTAATGAAGCCAAAAAAATACTTACTGAAGCTTACAAGGTATTTGCAGGAGCAGTAAAAAAGAGTGAAGATATATCAGCTGCCGCAGAATGGCTGATCGATAATTTCTACATTATCCAGGAGCAGTTTGTCCAGATTGAAAACGACTTCCCGGTAAAATATCAAAAAAGCCTTCCGCGATTGAAAGATGGGCCGTATCAGGGTTTGCCGCGTGTTTATGAGCTTGTTTTTAATATCATTACAAATAACGATAATGTTATCAATCTGTCCTTTTTGAGAGAGTATATTCAATGCTATCAGGAAGTTGAATCTCTCAGAATCGGTGAGATTTGGGCAATACCTATTGTAGTCAGGCTGATATTAATTGAGCAATTGGCAGAAAAAGCAGCTGTTGTTTTAAAAAGAAAAAAATTAAGGCCTGAAATCAGGGATTTTATCAATGAGATTCATGAAGCGGAAGATCCTGAGCCCGGGGAAGTTGTCGGAAAACTGATCTCCTGGTTTAAGGACAAATCGAAAAGCTCACGCGAACAACTCTATCTGGTTGAACTTCTAAGTCAGCTGCAAACATCCGGTTTGTTAAAAAGTGATGAAAAGAGATGGTTTGAGTACAAGTTCAGGAAATATGGGTTAACCGTAGAAGAAGCGCTTCGGTTTGAAGCCCAAACGAAATCACGACAACAGATAAGTGTTCAGAATGCGGTACAATCTCTCAGAAAAATTTCGGATTACGACTGGACAGAGTTTGTTGAAAATTGTTCAATGGTTGACCGCATGCTGAGGCTTGACCCACTTGGTGTTTATCCGGATATGGATTTTCAAACAAGAGATGTGTACAGAAAAACCATTGAAAGAATCAGCCGGAATACAGGCAAATCTGAAATAGCTGTAACCGAAGAGGTGTTAATTAAGGCAGATAATGCTTATGACGGTACAGTAACAGATCTGTC
>JBHJOO010000276.1:0-2650 GCA_050329675.1 Balneolaceae bacterium | reverse complement strand
GATTCCGGATCTCCATTTGCATCTCTTTCTGTTCTTTGTCGTCTTTTGCACGAAAAGCCACATGGTGCACAATGCCTCGTCCGTTTTGCCCTTGTTTGGGTTCTGTCTTTTCGAGAATTACAGAACCTCCTACCGGGCTTGCCGTTTGATAGAGTGTAGCGTTACCATCATCTGCAGCTTTTTTAAAGCCAAACACTTCTTCCAGAATCGAAGCCGTTGGCTCCGTCTCAATTATTTTCAGAGTTGTTCCCCAAAAACCACGAATTCCGTGTTCCCGGGGGACAGAGCTGTCCTTCCATGATTCTATAGAATTCACGCCATCGTCAAATACAAGTTCAAGATTTAACCTGTCAGGATCCTGAAAAGAGATCACCTGTTTACCAAACCGTTCAAAGGGCCCGTCAAAATCGACATCGTGCTCACCGAATCGTTCGGCCCAATACTCCATCGATCCGGATGGAACGGCGAATGATACAACGGTTGCTTCACCGCTTCCCGGCTTTCCCTGAACAGCCATCGGCCAGGGAAAAAAGGTCAAGCTTGAACCGATCTGGGAAGTCCCATTAACGAAAAACAGGTGGTACACGGATGGATCATCCTGGTTAACTGTTTTCATAATCAGGCGCAATCCGAGAGTCTTTACATAAAAGTTTGTGGTTCGCTGCCCATCACCGCCTAACACTGTAATGTGATGAATTCCTTTATTTGATTGTATCATGATTTACTCCAAAAAATTTTGACAAAATGTTCTTGTTTATTTTCATTTAAACTTCTTGATCCAATCAATCAGAGAGTTTAAATATTTATTTAAATATCTCAGGGTCGGTTCATCGATCAGATATCCATTCTTATCAAACTTTTCATGCGCCTTGAAAACCAGAAATTCCGGTTTGGGCATACAATAGACGTTTATCGATTTCAGAGACTGCCGAAGTTGATCCTGGCTGCGGGCTGTTCCGGATTGAATAATGGAATTTTTTCAAGGTCAAAAATTTCAATTTCTAATTCTGCTGGTGCCGTCTCTTTTGCTGCATTTAAGAGGGCTTTATTTAGTGAACCTTTTCTAAGGCTGCCTGCAAACGCTAAAATTTTCATAAAACATGGATGGTTTTTATTTAAATTGTTCGAGTGAGCGGCGTTCTAATGCCTCACGGTCCCATCCCCCGGTATTTGCAGCAGCTTCATATGTTGATTGCAAAAACTTCAGGAGTACGTTATCGGGATTTTCGACTGACTGTACTGCGCTATATGGAAGAATAAATTCTCCCAGGCTGTCGTGATAGAAAGCTGCCTCAGGTTCAACTGTGGCTTTGGGATATCCATCAGGGGCCGGGTATGCATATGAATAGAATGCAGCTTCACTTAATCCGGTGCCCGGCCAAAAACCGGCACTTGACAACTCATGAGAATATGCCTCCGCCATTACCCAATCGGCACAATTAGGAATTCCGCCAGGATGTTTT
The DNA here is from genome assembly GCA_050329675.1 of Balneolaceae bacterium. Lineage (GTDB taxonomy): Bacteria > Bacteroidota > Rhodothermia > Balneolales > Balneolaceae > CAYVBJ01. Next base: position 1,187 of record JBHJOO010000276.1, on the reverse strand, counting down.
GGAGCCGTTCGACCTGAAAATCGTGTAACAGCTAAATCGAAAGCACCCCAGAAAAAATGTACCGGGCTTGATTTACCGATAAAACCGGCACGAAATTTTTTAAAGACACGATCTGCCTGAACAAGTGCTTGCCAAAAACGATTTACAGCATCGGCATCATAACTCGCATGTTCAAAATCCTCCTCAAATGGAATTGCAGTATCGACTTCAACCGGCCGTGCAAAAATCCTAACTCTCACTCCCAATTCATCGAGAATATTCATTGTTATTTTATAAAATTCAGCAACCGGCATTGGTTTCAGTTCAATAATCAGTTTACTTCCCTGCGAGGTAGTAAATTCCAGTTGATGATCAATAAAATTAAAATCAATCTCCAGTGTGTGTTCATTATACGGCATGGATGATGTGGTTAACCCTTGCGCGGTAACATAAAGCGTTGATCCCCACGAGTGGTTAATCCATGGGGAGAGTTCAAGCCGGATTTTACCAATAATTTGTGTCCACATGTGAACTGTTGTCAGGGTGTCTTCCCATTGTTCAACCAAGGGTAATTCGGGCCAGTTATTCACCGGTTTTGTGCTCATATTTTTCCCATTTCTAAATTTGTCATGTAATTAGAATAATCACTTGAAATATAGTGTGTTCAGAACATTTATAAAATGATCAGTACTGCTAACCGGGCCCTCATATCTGCGATTAAAAAAACCTGTTGTCATTATACCAGAATTGTTTTAATCAATATGTGAAACAGCAATTTTATTTGCGCATTTGATTCCATCTATTGCAGCTGAGATGATGCCTCCCGCATAACCGGCTCCTTCTCCGCATGGATACAGGCCATTGATTCTTATATGCTGCAATGTTTTTTTGTCTCTTGGAATCCTCACTGGTGACGATGTTCTGGATTCAGGGGCATGAACTACCGCCTCGTTTGTAAGATATCCGCGCATGGATTTATCAAATTCTTTAATTCCGGTTTTCAGGCATTTGGAAACGAAATCGGGTAACACGGCTTGAAGGTCAACGGATGTTATACCCGGTGCGTAGGAAGTATCCGGCAGATCGGCTGAAGTACGGCCTTCTATAAAGTCGGCAAGACGCTGTGCAGGGGCTCTTTGAGTTTTTCCACCTTCAAGCCACGCTTTCTGTTCAACGGATTTTTGAAATTCCATGGCAGCCAAAGGCCC
>JBHJOO010000303.1:0-2059 GCA_050329675.1 Balneolaceae bacterium | reverse complement strand
GCGTATGGTTCAGGGCGATGTTGTACGTGGTGCAAGTAACCACAGAACCACTACAAGCACCAGGTTTCTTTGGGATGCCAGTTATATCCGTTTGAAAAATGTTACTGTTGGCTACCAGGTACCCAGCAGGATTACAAATCAGATCGGTGTGCGTGGCCTGAGGGTATTTGCATCCGGATTGAACCTGATTACATGGAGCTCATGGCCAGGCCTTGACCCTGAAGTAGCCGGTGCCGGTGCCAATACAACGGATGGAAATCAATTCACAACGGCACAGTTTCCACAGGCGATGCAATTCAATGCAGGCATTGAATTACAATTTTAATCCCAAAAAACACATTTAAAATTTTATGAATTACATCATGAATAAACTACTTAAAATAATGTTAGCAGCCGGATTGATCGTAATGTTTCAATCCTGCGACAGTATTCTGGAAGACCCTGAACCCAGTACAGCTCTGTCACAAGAGCTTGTACTGGGAGATCCGGCCGCTGTGCGTTCTGTACGTGCAGGTATGATGGGCAGATTACACAGCTTTACCTTTACAACAAGAAACATGCTGGGGCCTGATGCACTTGCCGACAATTTGTGGACAAGACAAGGTGCCTCAAGGTTTCAAAGTTTAAACACGAATGAGTTCGCAGCGGGTATGGCAGATGGTACTACATATGAGAATGTGTATTCATTAGTGAATGAAGCAAATCTTATCATTGAAGCTGTGGAAGATGGGATTTTTCCTGATCCATTGGAATTGGTGCAATTTCAGGGAGAAGCGTATTTCCTGCGGGCCTATGCCTTTCATAATCTTGTAAAAGCATTGGCCAATGATCCCAGGGCAATTCCCACGGCAGGCCTGCGTGCCGGATGGGATCGGGGAATCATTATCAGAACCAATCCGACACTTACAATTATTGATGCTGACGACAGGGCAAGAAACTCGGTTGAAGAAGTGTATCAACAAATGGAAAGTGATTTGTTAAATTCCATCAGTTTGCTAAGCCAGCGTGAGGGACCCAACAGATTTTTTGTTCAGCGTGCGGCTGCCGAAGCCTTGCTGGCAAGAGTTTACCTGTTTTGGGAAAGATGGGAAGATGCAAATACCTTTGCTCAGAGAGCACTTGATAATACATCAGCCGTGTTAACTTCCGGAGATGATGTTGCCAATATATGGGTTCCAAATAATCCTGAAGGTATTTTTATTACTCTTATTGATCCTGCAACGGAAAGCCAAGGGGTAAATAACTCCCTTGCGGTGTATACTTCCACACAATGGACCGCACAGGTTCCGACCCAGGATTTGATAGATCTATATGAAGAGGATGATCTGCGAATCAAGCTTACAGGAGATCCAGATGCACCGCCATCTTCACTTCAACTGGGATGGTACGGTCCTTGTTTTGATGATGCAAGAGGCCAGAATTTTGTAGCGGAATGTTCTCTGCCACCCGGAGCCGGATTGGAGATTCAAAAATACACTTCATTTGGCAATACACAGTTTGCTGATAATGTGCCTTTGCTGAGAACGGCAGAAATGGTACTTATACAGGCTGAAGCCAGATTGAAATCTCAGGGTGTAGCAGCCGGTATTAACAGGCTGAATTTGCTCAGAGAGTCAAGAGGCCTTGCACCTCTTGATCCGGCTAATTTCACAGAGGCATCAGCTCTGGATGAAATACTTGATGAGCGCAGACGGGAACTTACAGCAGAAGGACACCGGTTTTACGATCTTCGAAGAAACAGAAGAGATATTCGCAAACCACCAGGATCAGGATTTTCGGACATTCCATTTACTGATTTCAAATATCTTGATAATGTACCTTTTGCTGAAGTTGAAACAAATGAATTATTAGAGCAAAATCCAGGATACTAAACCATAAATATCATTTTAATACTATGTATAATTCCACATTTAAAATTCTTACACTATTTACAGTCCTGTTGTTAATCGCAGCAGGCTGTAAAGATGTCTTTGATTTAGATCAAAGAGACCGTACTTTTCAGGGACCGGCTCAGGTAGCTTTCTTTCCCAATTCAGCTACAGTTGCTGATGGCAGCGGA
>JBHJOO010000017.1:0-3932 GCA_050329675.1 Balneolaceae bacterium | reverse complement strand
ATGTCATAGGCTTTCAGCTTTTCAACCAGCACTGCTGTAACCTCATCAAAATGAGTGATTATGACGTGATCTTTGGTATCCTCCGGCAGCTCTTTAGGTGCTCTTGCCTGATTTTGAGCTTTCAGCCAGGGTGCATAAAAAAATTCAATAAATGTAAACGGAAGCAGAACAAGTAAATAGAGAACACCGGAAAACAGTACAAACATGGAAAAAATCCTGCCAAGGTCAGAAGAAAAGACGATATCACCGAAACCGAGGGTTGTCATGGTAACCAGTGTCCAGTAAAATCCTGTGACCCATGAATATTCGCCTGTCCTACCTTCATACTCCATAATGAAATGGAAAATAATTCCATACGCAATAAACATAATCACCAGGATGGAAAGAAATTTAAAAAGCTTGCGAATGTTCGTCTTTGTTCGCCTGCTCCCAAAAAAATAGGCCATCTGTGATGAAATAAATTTCATAAATCAGTATATCCGTTTCAACTTAGCTTTTCGGAATATAGAGAGCTTAATCCTTAATTTATAACAACATTTTTCGAAATTTTCAGGAAAACTTCCCCAAGTTTATTTAACTTCAAAGCCACTACCTATTAACGAATTACAATATTTGGCAAGCCACAGATCCCATTGTTACGAACATGCTTCTTATTTCTCTTTACTTTTTATATTGTAAGTGGTGTTCATGCCCAAAGGCCGGATCAGATAAGGGATATTCCTGAAGTGTATATAGATTGCAGCTCCTGCGATTTAACCAATATCCGCACAAATATTACTTTCGTTAATTATACAACAAATCCCGAAGAAGCAGATATTTTGCTTAAAATCGAAGATCTGCGCATTTCGGGTGGCGGGCGTGAATTTATATTAAAATTTACAGGCCTCAAACAATTTGAAGGGATTAGCGATACACTCCGACATATTTCGCCGGGTGGTGAGTCGGAAAATGAACGCCGCACCGGACTGAACAGGATGATTAAAATCGGTTTAATGCCCTATGTGAGCAAAACCGTTGCCATAAACCATATTGACATATTTTATGACCCGGGTGAACCTGTACCGGCTGAACCTGATCCTGATCCCGAGAAACCTGAAGAACTTCCCAAAAAAGAACCGGGAGAAAATTGGCTTTTTGATTTGAATGCAAGAGCCTCGTTAAGTGGTGAACGAACGAGGCGAAATGTTGCAGTATTCGGAAATTTTGAAGCCGAAAATATTACGGAAGTACAGAAAATAAGAGTTCGTTTACGAGGAGAGGATGTTCGAAACAGAATTGAAACTTCTTCAGGGATAAGGAATGTAAACCGCAGCTGGGGTGAAATTACAGGCATGCAAATTTTCAGCTTCAATGATCATGCCGCTATTGGATTTTTTGAAAAAACCAGTTTTTCAACTTTTAATAATGTGAAATTCAATATCGAAGCCTCACCTGCATTTGAATTCAATTTTTTCTCTTTTGCTCAATATTCCAGACAAAGATTGATTATGCGTTACAGGATAACTCCTTCATTCAGAATATATGATGAGAGAACTATTTTTAATAAGACAAGTGAGTTCATAGGCCAGCAAAACCTTACTTTCGACTTTCGCATCGATCGATCATGGGGCAGAATCAGAACAGAAATAAGCGGTTCACAGTTTTTTCAGGATTTATCATTAAACCGCCTTGAAGTTGATAATACTGTCAATTTCAGGATTTTACGTGGATTTTCGGTTAGCATTAGCGGAAGATATTCACTGATCAATGACCAGATAGCTGTTCGGGCAGGTGATGTTAGCGATGAAGAAGCCCTCCTTGATCTGAGACGCCGCGCCACTTCTGAAGCCTATGGAATATCACTCGGTATATCCTATACATTCGGCGCCCTTTCCAGCAGAGCTGTCAACAGAAGATTTTAACAGCTTTTACGTATCTTTTACAGATTTGTGATTATATCTTATCCATCCAGTTATTAGATTGTTTAAGACTTTCACTTTAAATCAAAAAAAACCGTGCGATATTTAACACTTTTACTAATTATAATATTAGTGTCCTGCAGCCAGTCTGCCCAAACCGAAAAAGACGATTATCCTCAAAATGCAATGGATATAAAACCACTTTTGGTTGGGATGCAGGTTCCGGATGTAGTTTTGAAGGACACCAATAACAAAAACGTTCGTTTGATAGATGAAGTTCGTAAAAAACCAACTGCTATTATCTTCTATCGTGGCGGCTGGTGCCCGTTCTGTAATGAGCATCTTGTGGAATTGCGTGAGATCGAAAATGAACTTTATGATCTCGGTATTAATATATTTGCAATAAGCCCTGACAGCCCCCAATTTTTGTCTGAAACCCTTGCAGATCAGGAAATAGGTTATCACCTTCTATCTGATCAAAAAATGGAATGTGCACAAAAATTTGGTGTGGCTTTTCAGCTCGATAGTGAAACAGTTGAACGATATAAGGCGAACGGCCTCGATCTTGTAAAGCGATCCGGATATGATCATCACCTTTTGCCGGTACCGGCTGTTTTTCTGGTGGATACGGATGGGGTTATTCAGTTTCAGTACGTCAATCCTGACTTTAAAGTACGAATAAGCAGTGAAGTATTACTCGCCGCTGCAGCAGACCTTGTAAATAATCGATCAAGGGCTTCAATGTAGTGTAACATGTCGAATTTAAAGATTCGGCATTAACAAAAGTTGAGGTATATAGATTACGAACTTTGCGGGCTTCGCGAGCCTTCAATCTTTGCGGACTTCGCGCGAAACAAAAGGGCTTGAATGTTAACCTTACGCGTTTAACGGCACGGAGCGGTTGTGAAAACAAATTGGGCTTTATTGTGATGCAAGGCTTTTGCCTCTTTCCCTGCCTTCACGAATAGCAAGCTGCCCGCATCCTGCATCTATGTCATCTCCCCTGCTCCTGCGAACAGTTGCCGTTACTCCATGTTTAATCAATGTCTTCATAAAAGTATTAAGACGTTCTTCTTCTGCCCGTTTCAAATCAACGCCTGCCACATTGTTGTACATGATAATGTTTACTTTTGACGGAACCCACTGCACAATTTTTGCCAGTTTATTGGCATCGGATACAGAATCATTAAACTCATCGAAAAGCAGGTATTCATAAGTAACATGTTTTTTTAATTTATGAAAATAGTATTTAACCGACTCTTCCAGGCTTTCAAGATTCAGCGACTGATTGATCGGCATAATATTATTTCTCTTTTCATCATCTGCTGCATGCAGAGAAATAGCCAGATTAAAAGGCTGTTGTTCATCAGCCAGTTGTTTTATCTGTTTCGTCAGGCCAACTGTTGAAACCGTAATCCGGCGGGGGGATATTTCAAGACCGAGCGGATCTGAAAGAATAGCAGCGGATTCTGTAACTGCATTATAATTATGCAGGGGTTCTCCCATTCCCATGTAGACAATATTGTTGATTTTTTTTCCAAACTCTTTTTGAGCAACCTGATCAATTATCTGAACCTGATCCACAATTTCACCGGGAGTCAGATTTCTGAAAAAACCCATTTTGCCAGTAGCACAAAATGAACAACCGAAGATGCATCCAACCTGGGAAGAAACACACACGGTGAGCCTGTTTGGAGTACCATCCGGGTAGAAATCCGGGATCAGCACTGCTTCAATCTTATCATCACTATCATCATCAAGCTTAAATAGAAATTTGATTGTCCCATCAGCAGATTTTTGATGATTGTCAATGGTTATTTTTCTGACTTCAGCAATATTCTTCAGCTCTGCTCTCAAATCCTTCGAGAGATTTGTCATTTCATCAATATCGGAAACTCCTTTCTGATAAAGCCATTGGAATATCTGAGCACTGTCCAGATTTGTGTGTCTGAGGGAGTTGTAGCCACCCACCGGTGGGTGGCTACAAAAAAAGGTCTCCTTGTCCGATCTTATGGGTTAACCAATAACCGATAA
>JBHJOO010000259.1:0-4501 GCA_050329675.1 Balneolaceae bacterium | reverse complement strand
GGCTGTGTCGGGGTTGCAGTTCAGGCGTCAAAATGGGCAGGCTGTAGGCCTGCAGCAGGCCAGGTTTGATTCAGTTGTTGGTGTGGTGGTCAGGCAGGTTTCACTGTATTGGCAATTATGAAAATTGTATACCTCAGCATTTTCGAGGCCCATCCTGTTCAAGGCCTACAGCCTGGCGGGTTTTGTGGCTCATATTTTCCCAGGGCGAATTGCCCCGGGCTGTATTGCAACAGGCTTTCAGCCTGAGTTTCCCGGGACGGGCTCTGCAACTCACGATAACGGACAGTCATCTACAAAACCGGTCATCGGTCGGCCGCCGTTTACTTTCAAGTCTCCAAATACGTCTTTTTAACTCTTGGAGTTATATTGGTCAGTATCTCATGCGTATTCGTTCCGGCTGTTTCGGCCCATTTATTGGCTGGCCAGGCATTACCACCCATTAATTCTACCTCTGTTCCAATTTCCAAATTGCGCCCGCCAAGCCAGATCATTGTATAATCCATCGTTACATTTCCCGCAACCGGATAGTGAATTCCATTTATATAGACTTCCAGTTTATTACTTAACGATCTGGGTATTCCATCTGCATACCCGACGGGTATGGTACCTATATAACCATCATGGGGGCATTTCCATGTGGCCCCATAACTGATCGCCTCCCCTTTTTTAACCGGCCTTACCTCAGCCAAAAAAGTCTTCCAGTTCATTACCGGCTTCAGGACGTCCGACTGGATAATACCGGGTGTGTATCCCCATAAGCCCAGACCAATTCTGATCATATCATAGTGCTCGTACTTGTAATGAACAGCCGCTCCGGTGTTGCTGATGTGTTTATTTTCTATCTCCGGAAACTGATCCGAAATAATTTTAAATCTCTCCGATTGCTGCATAACAAATACCGAGCCCGGGTCATCTGCAGTGGCATAATGTGAGTAGATACCAGTACACTCAAGATGTGGATGATCATTTATCATTACCCTGACTTCATGGCACTCCTCCGGTTTAAAGCCAAGCCTTCCCATGCCTGTATCAAAATTAATGTGAAATTGAGTGCCATCAGAAAGCAGCGAAAAATGTGTATTGTGACTAACTGTCGCTGTTAACTGATTTCTCAAAAAAACTTCTCCCGTTTCACTCGCCGGTACTCCGAATATCAAAACCGGTTTGATAATACCGGCTTCCCTTAATTCTATCCCTTCATCGGCTGTTGCGACCGCAAACCAATCAATGATATTTTCAATAGTTAACGCCGTTTCAATCGCACCATGGCTATAGGCGTCAGCTTTAATAACTGCCATTATTTTTTTATCCGGCCCGGCAAGTTGCTTTAAAGCTTTAATGTTTTTTTTGAGGATGCTGAAGTCGATTACAGCCCTCGAATTCGGGTAGTGCAGATTCATTAAAAGATTGGAATACTCCTTTTCATTTTAAAACCAATGTATTCAAGAACCTGATAACATTAATTAAATATTAGTTAAATACAAAAGATTTACACCCTGAATTTTAAGCTCAGCAAAAAAACCTTGAAACCAGATTCTGGATTGCCGACTCACTTCTGAAATCGAATATTTTATTTGATACGGCATTTGCTCAAGTTGAATACCATTTGCCTTTTTAAACTAAATGTTCAAAACTGACTGGGTTTGCCATTCAATATTTCTAATCGAAGCCTGGTAAAATTGGTTTTATGATATTTGGATAGAAACTTGTAAAGAGCCTTCTCATCCCTAAGCCCCGCAGCCGAGGCCACAAAAAACCCGGTTGCATCCGGATTATTTCTAAGCACGGATATTATTTTTTCATATCTCTTATCCCTGATCAAAAATTTGGGACTCTTTCCATAATTTCTATTCATTACTTCATTTAACCAGCTCCTTGATACCCCGGCTAATTCAGCCCATTTATCCACTGAATGAATTCTGTGTATGTTTGAATCCAATTCACTATAAACACTTCTTGCCTTAATTACCTGAAGGTTGTGCTTTAAAGTATTAATTCTACTTGTTTTCACTGTGTAACCTCTTTGACGAACAGATTGAATTGATTTAATACCTCTTTAACTGTATGAACAATATTAAGTACATTCCTTACACTTTTATTTAGATTTTTTTGGCTCTGTATTATTTTTATATCGTGATCTGAAGTCAGAAGCATGACCTTTGCCTTTACTATTTCCCTGAATGGTTGGCTGTGCGTATGATTTGTCTATAAAAAAATCAGTCTGTCAGTCATTCGGAAAATCTTTCCGGCTTTTGATCAATCGATTCATCGCCTTCTGTCCGCTTGCATCGAGCTCTTCTTTGAATAGGAAATGAACAGGTACTAATACACCATCAATTACTCTCTCATGGAATTATCTTTGGTTTTTTTGGAGCTGAAACCGGGTCGCCATTGGTTGTAACTGTAGCAGGCCGGATTGCCGGCTGATCACTTCCAGACAGGAATTTTTTTAGCCATTCGCTAAAAGTATTGATGATAAGATAAAGGCTGGGAACTACATACAAGGTAAGGAACATCGACACAAGCAGCCCGCCGACCACAGATATGGCAAGAGGTCGCATCAATTCGGAGCCTTCACCCATACCGATGGCCAAAGGAAGCATTCCACATACAGTGGTTAGGGTAGTCATCAAAATAGGCCGGAAACGGATTGAACCGGCATCCACGACAGCTTTATATGGATCAAGATTTTTTTCATTTTTTCCGATCTCAATATATTCCACCAGTAAAATTGCATTATTTACTACAATTCCAACCAGCAGAATAACGCCCAGTAATACCGGTGCACTCAGGTTGGTTCCTGTGAGAAGAAGTGCGGCACCCACACCGATCAGAGCCAGGGGAACTGCAGTGAGAATCACCAGGGGGTTTGCCAAACGTTCATACTGAACGGCCATCACAACAAATACAAGAAAGATGGCGAGCAGGGTTACCGTAAACAGAATCCGGTTTGTTTCCCGGATTGCCTCTTCTTCCCCGCCAAATATGAGACTATAGCCCTGTGGAAGATCGTAACCCGCCATTCGTTCCCGGATTTCATCGTTTACGGTACCCACATCCGAAATATTCGGATTCACTTCACCTTCCATTCTCATGATCCTGACCTGATTCTCCCGTTCAATATGAGCAGGGCCATCGACAAGCTTAAACGATGCAATATCAGCCAGTGGCACAGCACCGCCATCTGTCCGGAATATGAGGATCTGGCTCAAATCTTCATCATCTTTTACTCTATCTTTTGGCAGCATCACACGTATGTCGTACTCTGCACTCCCTGTTGCAAACCGGGTGGGAACACTTCCAAGAACTGCAGTTCTTACTGCCTCACCCACTTCAGCTGTCTTAATTCCAAAAGCTGAAGCACGTTCACGGTCAACTTCAACACTCAGAAGGGGGCTCCGGTCATCCCGGCTGATTTCAAAATTGATCAGTCCGGGAATATCACTTAATTCAAACAGGAGATCGCGCCCAATCCCATCCAGTACATCAACATTATCACCCACAATTCCAATGGAAATTTGCGAACCGGTGGGATTTGTCCTGATACCGGATATACTTGGCGGGGAAGCGTTCACCCGTGCTCCGGGTATGGCCAGAGAATCGAGTTTTGCCTGCATCATATTTACCCACTCATTGGGTGACAAATCGCGTCGCTGAGAAGCCGGAACAAGATTCACACTGAACCGTGCAGTACCAGGCCTCTCATTAATTACACCTTCCGACAAGTGACCTCCGATCAGACCGAAAACACTTTCAACATAAGGCATTTCATTGATGGCTTCTTCAATCCATCTGGAGTATTCATTGGTAATATCAGGTGGTACTCCAGGCGGTAAATTCATCCTGACACTATAATTACCATCATCTACCTGCGGCAGGAATTCGTTGCCAAGATCACCAACCATATATAGAACTCCAGCAAGAAGAATAAAGACACCGGCTACTATTGCCCATCGAAAACGCAATACTTTACGGAGTGTCAAAGCATAAAAATTCGTCAGCTTTTTCAATCCGGAATTAAACCCTCTGTTAAACCTGCTCTCCTCAAGGCCGCTTTTATATTTTACTTTTGCCAGAAGGGCAGCCAGCATCGGAACAAGAGTAAGTGCTGCAGCCAGAGACGCAAGAATTGCAAAGGCTATTGTTAAAATCAATTCATTGAAAAGCATTGATGCAAGGCCGGTAATAAGTAAAAAAGGAAGAACCGCAGCCAGGTTCGTCATGGTGGACGCAACGACCGCCGAGGAGACTTCAGCGGCCCCTTCATGGGCGGAATCATCGGCTGATTTTTTCAGCTCTTCGTTATGCCTGAAAATATTTTCGAGCATCACAATGGCATTGTCCAGAAGCAGCCCCACACCAAGTGCCAGGCCGCCAAGGCTCATAATGTTAAGAGTGAGATTTCCCACTCCCATCATTGCAAAAGTTGCCATTATTGCGATCGGTATTGAAAGCCCGATAACAAAACTCTTGCGCAAACTGCCCAGGAAAAGAAGAACCA
>JBHJOO010000329.1:0-4014 GCA_050329675.1 Balneolaceae bacterium | reverse complement strand
CCATTACCGACGTAATCGCCGCTGTTAATGTCGTCTTGCCATGATCCACGTGACCTATCGTTCCTACATTCACGTGGGGTTTTGTGCGTTGAAATGTCTCTTTTGCCATGGTTAATTATATATTTTGTGTATTATCCTTTTTCTTCTATTATTTCCTGAGCTTTACTATCGGGTACAGGCACATATTCAGCGAATTCCATTGAATATGAAGCTCTTCCCTGGGTTAATGACCGAAGATCGGTTGAATAACCAAACATTTCGGATAATGGTACTTTGGATTTTACCAAAGATCCCTCAACATTATTATCCATTTTTGTGATTATGCCCCTTCGGCCATTCAGATCTCCGATAACATCTCCCATGAACTCTTCCGGTGTAATTACTTCTACACTCATAACAGGCTCAAGTAACTGCGGACCTGCTTTTTTTGCAGAGTTTCTGAATGCTAATTTCGAACAAAGTTCAAAGCTGAATGCATCGGAATCAACATCGTGATATGAACCATCGTATAATCTTACTCCGACATTCTGAACCGGGTAATTAGCCAGCGGGCCATTTTGGAGTGATTCACGGAACCCTTTCTCTATGGAGGGAATATATTCTTTTGGAATATTACCACCCACGATTTCATTTACAAATTTAAAACCTTCGGAAAGAGTCACCTTCTTGTCGTCATCAGCGTATTGATTGAAGTGGTTAATCGGGCCAATTTCAAATTCCATATCAGCAAATTTACCTCGGCCACCTGTTTGTTTTTTATAAACTTCACGATGGTTAACAACTTTTGTGATAGTTTCGCGGTAAGAAACCTGGGGCTGACCTACATTTGCCTCAACTTTAAATTCTCTTTTCAGGCGGTCAACAATAATTTCCAAATGAAGTTCCCCCATTCCGGCAATGGTTGTCTGGCCGGTTTCATCATCGGTTTTGACTTTAAAAGTCGGGTCTTCTTCGGCAAGTTTTACCAGGCCGTTTGTTAATTTTTCAGCATCCGCTTTCGATTTCGGTTCAACAGCAAGTTTGATAACCGGTTCGGGGAATGTTATTTGTTCAAGAAGAATGGGGTTTTCAACGTCACAGAATGTATCACCAGTTCTGACTTCTTTTACGCCTACGGCGGCAGCAATATCCCCGGCCCGCACAACATCAATATCTTTCTTATCATTGGCGTGCATTTCGAGCAATCGTCCGATACGTTCTTTATTACCCGTTGTGGAGTTATAAATGTAAGATCCTTTCTCAAGTGTACCTGAATAAACCCGGAAAAAAGTAAGTTTTCCTACATAAGGATCAGACATAATTTTAAAAGCAAGAGCGGAAAATGGTTCTTCAACGTTTGGATTTCTTTCCATCTTTACATCAAGATTATTCGGATCTCTTCCTGTGATCGCTTTTACATCAAGCGGACTTGGCAGATACTTAATAACTTTATCAAGAAGAATTTGTACACCTTTATTTTTTAGTGCAGTTCCACACAAAACCGGGGTAATATCCCTTGCAAGAGTGGCCATTCTTATAGCATTTTCAATTTCCTCTTCAGAAATATCTTCTTCCATCAGATACTTTTCCATAAGAGAATCATCATGATCAGCTATGGACTCGATCATAATTTTATGATACTCTTCAGCTTTACTGCGAAGATTATCGGGGATTTCCACAACGTCATATTTGGCTCCAAGTGATTCATCATCCCACACAATACCTTTCATATTGATAAGATCAATCACGCCTTTAAAGTTCTCTTCACTGCCAATCGGAATCTGTACAGGAATTGGATTGGCTTTCAGTTTCTCTCTCATCTGCTCAATCACATTATAAAAATCGGCTCCCGTCCGGTCCATTTTATTTACGAATGCCATTCGTGGTACATTGTACTTATTTGCCTGCCTCCAAACCGTTTCTGATTGTGGCTGAACAGCGCCAACAGCACAAAAAACACCAATAGCTCCATCAAGGACCCTAAGCGAACGCTCAACTTCAACGGTAAAATCCACGTGGCCCGGGGTATCAATAATATTTATTCTGTGATCTTTCCAGATACAGTGTGTTGCTGCTGATGTAATCGTAATGCCGCGCTCCTGCTCCTGTTCCATCCAGTCCATAGTTGCAGCGCCATCATGCACCTCTCCCATTCTGTGGCTCCGGCCTGTATAGAATAAAATTCGTTCTGTTACAGTTGTTTTACCGGCATCAATATGGGCCATAATCCCGATGTTTCGAGTCCGCCTGATGCGGTCGATAATTTTCGGGTCGGTATTTGTCATTAATTCAGACATTTCAAAAAATATTTTACTTGTAACTAATTTGTTTAAAATCTAAAATGAGCAAAAGCTTTATTAGCCTCTGCCATTCGATGCGTTTCATCCTTTTTACGAACGGCGCCTCCTTCATTTTTCGCTGCATCCATCAATTCGCGCGAAATTCTGAGAGCCATAGATTTATCATTTCTGGCTTTCGATGCTTTAATAATCCATCTCATTCCAAGAGCCGTTCCACGATCGGTTCGCACCTCAACAGGTACCTGGTATGTTGCACCACCTACACGGCGTGAGCGAACTTCAACAACTGGTGAGGAGTTATTGAGTGCATTTTTAAAAACTTCAATAGCATTTTCACCTGTTTTTTCTTCAATGATTTCAAAGGCCTGATATAATATTTTTCTGGCCACGCCTTTTTTTCCATCCCGCATTAAATTATTTACAAAACGGGTAACCAGTTTGTCCTGGAATACCGGGTCTGGTTGTACTTCTCTTTTTTCAGCTTTTCTTCTTCGCATATAAACTTAAGGTTTAGATAAATTACCCTTTTGGTTTTTTTGTACCGTACAAGCTACGTCCCTGTTTTCTGTCATTAACACCTGCGGTGTCCAGTGTTCCGCGAATAATATGATAACGGACTCCTGGTAAATCTTTTACTCTTCCACCCCTGATTAATACAATACTATGTTCCTGCAAGTTGTGGCCCTCACCCGGGATATAAGCAGAAACCTCTATTCCATTAGTTAGCCTTACCCTTGCCACTTTCCGCAATGCAGAATTCGGCTTTTTGGGCGTTGTTGTATAAACACGGGTACAAACCCCTCTTCTTTGAGGACAATTTTGTAAAGCAGGAGCAGTTGTTTTGCTCGTCTTACTTTTTCTACCTTTACGGATTAACTGTTGAATTGTTGGCACTGGTTTACTTTGTTTTTAAAATTAATTTCAAGAGCTGAATAAAATAGCAATTATTACACACTGTTTGCAACAAATTTTATTGATTAATTTCATATTTCTTTATGGATCGTTTTTTAAGACGTTTATTAGCTGATTCCAACTGTTTTCTTCTGAATTTATTTAAGAACTTATATATATCATTATATCAATTTTGAATCTTACAGATCTACATAACCTGAATTCAAAGCGGCTACAGGCGCTCAATAAAAACGGGATACACTCACCCGAAGACCTGCTCTTTTTTTTCCCGAGAAGATATATTGATAAAACCGTCATAAGACCCATTAGTCAAATTCCCGGTATTTCAGATAATGTAACTGTTGTTGGTAAAGTAACCGGCATCAGCGAAGAGGGTTTTCGAAATAAGAAAAGGCTTGAAGTATTTATTCAGGATGATTCAGCTTCATTGAAAGGTGTCTGGTTCCGGGGTACATCTTACTTTAAAAAAATATTTAAACAAGGCCAGATTGTTGCATTTTATGGCCAGCCCAGGCGATACGGAAGATCAATAAGTATGGCTCATCCTGAAGTTGAACATCTTGATACGGAGAGTAATTTTTCCGATCTGAAAAAAATCATCCCTGTCTATCCGGGCAATAAGGATTTTTCTAAAGCTTATATCACAAGTAAACTAATTTCGCAATGGATTAATCAAATATTGCTAATATATAAGCCGGAAGAATTTTTGCCCGAATATATAATTGATGAGATGAATTTTTTAAAAAGGTAAACTGGTAAAAAATTGAAAAAAAGAAAGAAGTACATTTTCAAAGTACGTTTAAAAAGCCTTCTGGGTTCCTGA
>JBHJOO010000205.1:0-4650 GCA_050329675.1 Balneolaceae bacterium | reverse complement strand
CCATTACCGACGTAATCGCCGCTGTTAATGTCGTCTTGCCATGATCCACGTGACCTATCGTTCCTACATTCACGTGGGGTTTTGTGCGTTGAAATGTCTCTTTTGCCATGGTTAATTATGTCACTTGTTTAGTTAAAAATGTAAACTCTGTATGTTAACAATTAAATTGAAATCAAATATATGTTTCAATAATCTGAAGAGCCGATAGTCGGACTTGAACCGACGACCCCTTCCTTACCATGGAAGTGCTCTACCGCTGAGCTATATCGGCAAAGTTCAGTGAGCGGGCGACCGGAGTCGAACCGGCAACATTCACCTTGGAAGGGTGACACTCTGCCAATTGAGTTACGCCCGCAAAAAATTTTAAACTGAATTAATGTTTTAATTAAAATAATCTTTGTCTTAATTCTTTATGTGGGGGGAGCAGGATTCGAACCTGCGAAGGCTTACGCCAACAGATTTACAGTCTGCCCCAGTTGGCCACTTTGGTATCCCCCCAAAATACACCATTCAATAAATCAAATAAAAAGCCAGGGGGCGGATTTATACCGTCGTCCCGACAACTGTCGGGATAACAAAACCGCTGCTTTGCCATTGAGTTACACTGGCCAAAAAACATTCGCCTGGTAACTATAAACCGTTCAATAAAACCGGCAAACGAATCTCCAATATTAAAGTTCATACTCATCAGGAGATTGGGTCTGTTTACATAAAAACTGTCTGCCGGGATCTTTTAATTCAATTGTATATAAACAATTAGAAAAAATTATTGTATATCAACGAAAGACCCTCAAAATAAGTACAACTTATTCTATTGTCAACATCTGAATCAATACTTTTTTATTCTTCCCGATTTAGTTTTTCCAATAGTTTCTTTTTTCTTCTTCTTACATAGAGCCATCTTGCGGCCAATGCAATTAATATTCCTATAATTACTATACGTCCATAAATATTAAGATAATCTCCAATGATCTGCCAGTTTTCATAAACCAGCCAGCCAGCGCCAAGTAAGATAAAATTCCAAAGGACCGAGCTTATTGTTGAGCTTATTATGGTTGGCAGCACTTTTGTCTTTGTAATCCCGGCAGCCAGGGATATGACCGAGCGGGTTCCGGCTAAAAATCTGTTGGCAAGCACCGCTCCCTGTCCCCACTTCTGCATCCATCTTTTCCCTTTCGAATAATATTTGAAATCAATAAAACGCATCAGCCAGAAACGGTGTTTCTTTTCTTCAATGATGCTTCCCCAGTAACTTCCAACCGCATACATACTCATAAAACCAATCACGGAAGCTATAGTAGTCAAAATCAGCAAAGCTGTAAAACTTACTAATTGCAATGCAGCAAGATAACCACCGAAAGCAACCAGAAGATCTCCCGGTATCGGAGGTAGTATATTTTCCATATACGCAATAATAAAGAATACACTATAGATGCTTAATGGAGATAATGTTGTTATCCACTCTATTAGCTGGTCGAGATATGCTTCCATCAATCTGAATCTGTTCCTTTGGATGTTTTATTATTTTCATGGGATAACAATACAACAGCATGTACTGCTATTGCTTCATTTCTTCCGAGATAGCCCATTTTTTCATTTGTAGTAGCCTTCACTGAAACCCGGTGGATTTCTAATTGAAGCAGTTTAGCGATTGAATTTCTTATTTCGGGAATATGTTGCAATAATTTAGGAGCTTCAGCAATAATTGTAGAATCGATATTTACAATTCGAAAATGTTTATCAGTAACAAATTTCTCTGCTTTTTTTAAAATTATCCGGCTGTCAATATCCTTAAATTCATCGGATGTGTCCGGGAAATGGGTACCAATATCACCCAAAGCAAGAGCTCCAAGCATTGCATCTGTAATGGCATGAAGTAAAACATCGGCATCTGAGTGGCCTTTTAGTCCCTTTTCAAAAGGTATTTTTATACCACCCAAAATTAAGGGCCTGTCTGTTACAAGCTGATGCAAGTCATATCCGAAACCGATTCTATAGCTCATTATTCTTAGTCTTCCAACAGATTTTTTGCAAGCCTCATGTCCAGAGGATATGTAATTTTAATATTCTCGCGGCTGCCCTCTACTATCTTCACGGTTTCACCCATTTTTTCAACAAGAGAGGCATCATCTGTTCCAATAAAACGTATCTTTTTTGAATGTGAATATGCACGAAGCAGTAATTTTTTTTCAAAAATCTGAGGTGTTTGAGCATTCCAGAGTTCATTTCTCTGCGGAGTTGATTCAATAAACAGGTCCTTATTAACTACCTTTACAGTATCTTTTACGGGTACCGCTACAATAGCAGCTTTTGCTTCCTTTGCAGCCTTGATACATTCCAGGATCGTATTTGTTCGTATAAATGGCCTGACTGCATCATGAACAATGACATAATCCACATCATCCATCAGCAGATCCAGTGCATTCCGGATCGAATCCTGCCTTTCTTTACCGCCTTTCGCACATGCAATTGAAATACCGGGAAAAATGGACTCTGCAATTTTAACGGATTCCAAATTAAATTCTTCAGTTGTTGAAATAATAATTTGATTTATAGATGATATATCCTTGAAACAAGATAACGTGTGTCCGAGTATCGTTTTATCAGCAATTTTGATATATGGTTTCGGTACACTGCACTGCATTCTTGTTCCTGATCCGGCCGCTGGTATTATAAGTGCTAAATTTGCCACAAAATATCTATTAGATAATGAGCATTGCATCACCAAAAGCAAAAAACCGGTAATCATTTTTCTTAGCTTCTTCGAAGGCTTTCATCAATAAATCATAACCGGCAAATGCAGCACCAAGCATTATTTTAGTAGATTCCGGCCGGTGAAAATTGGTAATTACGGCTTCGGTTATTTTAAAGTCATACGGAGGATAAATAAATTTATCTGTCCAGCCTGTACTTGGTTTTGACATTCCGCTTGCCATTACACTTGTTTCTATGACTCTTGTTGCAGATGTACCACAGGCGATAACTTTATTTTTTTTAGATTTCAAAGCAATATTTATCCTGTCGGAGGTTTCTTTAGAAATGGTATAATTTTCGGAATCCATTCGATGCTTGGTTAGGTCCTCAACTTCAACAGGCCGGAAAGTACCCCAGCCGATATGAAGTGTAACAGGAAGAAAATCAACTCCTTTTTTCCTGATTTTTTCAACAAGCTCCTCAGTAAAATGCATGCCGGCAGTAGGTGCAGCTACAGCACCCCTTTCTTTTGCAAATATCGTTTGATATTTTTCCTTGTCGCTTTCAACGGGGTCTCTCTTAATATAAGGCGGCAGCGGCATTTGCCCGATATTGTCCAGTTTATCATATAATTCATGATTTGGGCCTTCATACAAAAAACGAATGGTTCTGCCCCGGGATGTCGTGTTATCAACCACCTCAGCCATCAATTCATCACCGAAATACAGTTTGTTGCCAATCCTGATTTTTCGTGCCGGTTCAACAAGAACATCCCACAACATATTTTCCGGCTGTAGTTCTCTGAGAAGAAAAACTTCTATATCCGCCTCTGTTTTTTCTTTCTTGCCGCGCAACCGGGCAGGGAAAACCTTTGTATTGTTGTATATAATTACATCTCCCTCGTTAACATATTTGTGTAAATCTGAAAATTTTTCGTGGCTGATCGTTTTGTCTTCTCTGTTCAAAACCATCAGTTTTGCGGCATCTCTTGGCTCTAAAGGTTCTTCAGGTACTGTTAAATCATCTGTCTCAAATTTAAAATCGGTAAGTTTCATTCTATATTTAATCGTAATTTTTTTGAAAAATAAGTAAGCTTGATAATATATTTGTTTTTGTAACTTAGAACAAGGAAGAATTGTAAAACGGAGGCGTGCCAGAGTGGCCGAATGGAACGGTTTCGAAAACCGTCGTCCCGTTATGCGGGACCGGGGGTTCGAATCCCTCCGCCTCCGCAATAAATATGGAAACAGTCTCATAATTCTATTACCTGCCTGGTTCTGAATGAATCAAGGGCCAGAGGGAAGAGAAGCCTGTCCCGCATAACGGAGTGAGGAGAGCGTGACTGTGCAAGGAATGAGTTGATATGCGTAAGCCAGGGATATGATCCAGTCTTTTCGACTGTTTCTTTCTTGATAAATACCCTGTTCTTGAATTTTAGATTTAGGTTATATACATATTAAGCTTGTTTTTATTTCATTTACCCGCCCCCGCGATGAAACTTTTTTTTTGCATTTGCGTAATCAGTTCTTTCCTTCCGGTTGATAGCCAATAGTCCATTCGGTCAAGGCTTATCCGGGAATTCTACCGGACGGATAATTTTCCGAAAAAAGTTGATATCAATATGTCGCGTTCAACAATTTTTTTATTTCTTATTTACCTGTGGTTATGCTCTCCTGTACTTGCTCAACAGGCCGATAGTGAACATCCGCCGAAAACGTTAAACACTGCCGTTGAAATTGAAAAAATTGACCGGCTGCTTGAGCTGATGGAAAAAAACACAAGAGATCATCCGAATTCGGTATTGCAGTTTCATAACGAGCTGAACAGCCTGCTGTCAGTATTTCCCAATCCGTCAATAGAAGCAAAACAGCTTGTTCATACGGGATGGGCTTATCTTTACCTTCCAACCCCCTAAAAGACTGGACACAAATTTAACTTCGAAAGTTTATACTTTGT
>JBHJOO010000346.1:0-2183 GCA_050329675.1 Balneolaceae bacterium | reverse complement strand
TGTTGTTCAATCTGTCAACGGGAAGTCATCACGGGAAATATTCAAGGTTCCCATTGACAATGAAATAGAATCTGTTTCCTGGACAAAAGAACAGCAATATGTGTTATTTACGATACGACATGATTTAACTACTCATCTTCCTGAAGACAATCAGGTCTGGCGTATCTCAGTGGAAGGAGGAGATCCGGAGTTACTCGATTGGGCTCTTGAACCCTGGCAACTGCGTGGTGGCGGACTTCGGTTTCATCCCCACAGCAATAAAATAGCCTATAACGTAGCAGGTCAGAATGGGAATGAAATCTGGGTAATGGAGAATTTCTTACCCTCAGTTGTTACGGCTGAAAGTAGTACTGCAGAATCACAGTAACTTACATACCCGAAATCTCGGCACTATTCCGTTTAACTTCCTAATGGATTTAAATGACAAAAAAGAGGCTAAACGGAATAGCGTGTCTGAGAGGAGAGTGAAATGAAATCATTGGTTGCTCTTCTATTTATATGTATTTGTTTGTTAATCTCAGAATTGCAAACAGATATCTGGAATGATCCGCATAAAATTCCGATCCCACTCGGACTTGACCTCCATATGCCTGTTCCGGAAGAGAATTTGCCCACAAAAGAAAAAATTGAACTTGGAGAGAAGCTGTTCTTTGATTCCCGTCTTTCAAAGGATTTGACAGTTTCTTGCGCCTCTTGTCACAAGCCGGAATTTGGCTTTGCCGATACATCCGCTGTGTCCATCGGGATTGATGCTCAAACAGGTCTTAGAAATGTGCCCACACTTATAAACCGAGCTTACGGGCGCATGTTTTCGTGGGACGGGAGAGCGCAGACGCTCGAAGAACAGGTACTTCTTCCCATCTCAAATCCCATTGAAATGGATATGAATATAGATGAACTTGTCAAGCGCTTACAAGAGATTCCCGAATATAAAGAGGCTTTTAGGAGAACTTATGATTCCGGCGTAACTGTTGAAGGCATATCCTTTGCATTATCCACGTATATCCGGACAATCCTTTCCGGCAATTCAATCTTCGACCTCTATATGCATGGAGAAACGGACACCTTTCCACCCCCGGTTTTAAGAGGACTTCAGCTTTTTCGCGGTAAAGCGAACTGTACCAATTGTCATGTGGGACCTAATTTCACAGATGAACAATTTCATAATACCGGCGTTGCCTTTACAAATTCTTCTTTTGCCGATAAGGGAAGATATAGGATAACGGAAGATGAAAGCGATACCGGAGTATTCAAAACTCCCACACTTCGTGAAATTGAACATACACCGCCATATATGCACGACGGTAACATCAAAACGTTGGAAGAAGTAATTGAATTTTACAACCGTGGTGGAAATCCCAATCCGTATCTTTCCAATGAAGTTGAACCACTTGATCTCACGGACGACGAAAAACGTGATTTAATAGAGTTTTTACGATCCTTAAGTGGTGAAGGTTGGCGATAGAGCTTCTTAAAACAGGTATCAGGTACGCCATAATCGGCACCGCGTTTCCGGGCGTTTTTGGAGTCTTTTCTGCATCAGGCCTTCAGCCTGAGCGGCGTGCAATGGCCTCGATTACCCAAGGCGCTGCCTTGGGCTGAGTTGTCTCAGGCCTTCAGCCTGATGAAGCTATATCAATCGCTTTGTTTCTCCCGGCACTGCCTGCACATGTGAGGTGCCAGGGCTTCGGCTTGATTTATTTATTAAGAGCGGCAAGAATTTGAATCGTGACGCATACTGTATTATGGAATCGGGAATTACAGAACTCCTGACTTAACGTAAAAGTTCAAGTCGCGATTTTGTAGTTGCATCAGATTTGTACCGGGGTATTTCGTTTCGGTTTGGTTGAGTAATTCAGGAGTTATTTCAAAGGCATGATTCATTCCTGAATTGGTTTGGCTGTAGGTGGGTACGGTCCGGGATATTGTTGGTTCCTGTGTAGGTTTTTCCTAAATCAAGCTATGAACGAGGAGATTTCGCTTACGCGTTCAAAAAATGAGCTCCACTCCTCCCGACGGTGGTTAGATCAAGATCCTGGTTAATTTATAACCGTCGGGATCCGGTCCCCGATAAAAAGCATCGGGACAGGCGGAATGACAGGCTTCGCTTTATTCATGGGCGGCGTATCCAACCCACTGCTGCACCAAATTTGGTGCCACGCCGCCTGCCAGGATTCATCCAT
>JBHJOO010000241.1:0-2207 GCA_050329675.1 Balneolaceae bacterium | reverse complement strand
CGTACTCCCCGGATTAGCCTTGCCGGGTTTCACAAGGCCTGGAAAGAAGCAAAAAACCGTGGAGAGGTTGATGTTCCAAGAGAATATGTGCTTTTCTTTGAAACGGCCACACCAGGAGTCATTATCGTAAATACTTCACGTATACAGGGCCTGGATGCAACAAATCCGTTTCATCTCAGCCGGGCAGAACAGATCGGCAGACACCAGTGTTTGCAAATCTTTAACTTTCTGAAGCGATATTGTCCCGGATTTGAAAATGCAATTCGTATGGATGCTTCATCGCAAATCGGGGTGCGCGAATCAAGGCATGTTAAAGGGCTTTATACGCTCATTGCAGATGACCTCGCAGCTTCAAGAAAATTTTCTGATCCTGTTGCCCTCGGTGGATATCCTGTCGATATCCATTCTCCGGATAAAGCTCAAACAGATTCTGTACATTTTGGCAAAGGGGCGACCTATCAGATCCCAATGCGGTCATTGCTTGTGAATAATCCCCGAAACCTGGTGATTGCAGGGCGTTGTATCAGTGCTACACATGAAGCCATGGCAGCTTTCCGGGTTACACCCATTGCTATGGCTATCGGCCAGGCCGCAGGAACAATCGCTGCACTATCAGTAAATAATAATGTCGCTGCCAGTCAGGTTGAATATAGGGAAATAAGGGAACAACTTCTTATGAATGGCGCAAAATTGCCCTGATCGGGCAGAGACATGGTATTTCCGTTTCCTAAATCCACATTTTTCGCCTGAAATAGAACAGCATGATAAAAACGATGATTGCCATGACCAAAAGCGATGCCGGGTAACCCCAGTACCAATTCAGTTCCGGCATATTCCAGGGGCTGACTTCGGGATCAAAAATCATACCGTACACACCCGCGATAAATGTAAGTGGAATAAATATTGTGGCTATGATCGTGAGTACTTTCATTACTTCGTTCATCCGGTTACTCAGCCCCGACATATACATATCATAGAGGCCGTAAACCATTTCACGGTTCGTTTCAATAGAATCGATGACCTGGATTAAATGATCGTAAACATCCCTCAGAAATATTTTTACATCATCACGAATAAGGTGCGAATCATCACGAATAAGTGAATTAATTCCATCACGCAATGACCAGACCGATTTTCTGAATAATATCAGATCTCTGCGGAGTGCATGAATACTTCGCAGATGCAATTCTTTAGGATTCAAAACAATCTCTTCTTCAACATTTTCAATCGACTCGCTTATTAAATCAAGAGCATGAAAGTAGTGATCCACTATATTATCAATGAGTGCATAGGTGAGGTAATCCGGGCCATACTTTCGCAGCCGGGTATTTTTCAACTCCAGCCGTTTTAGCACTGGTTCAAATATAGGATTGTCACTTTCCTGAAAAGAGAGGACATAATTTTTGCCCAATATGAGGCTAATCTGTTCTGTTTCAAGATTAACAGAACTCCGCTCATCCTGAATAATATTTCTTGTAATCATTCTTATAACCAAAAAAACGGCATCCGGATAAGGTTCTACCTTAGGACGTTGTGATGTATTTACAATATCTTCCTGAACAAGCGGATGCAGATTAAAATACTCCCAAATCTCTCGCAGTTTTTCAACATCATGCAAACCCCGTACCTGTATCCATGTTTTGGATTTGTCATTCAGATAAGGTTTTGACTTCTCAATTTTCTTAATCGGAACAGACGTAAAGTGATCTTCATCAAAATCGTGAACCGTAAGAAGAACCTCTTCCAGCTTTTGAATTCCTGTATAAATGGCAGTGCCGGGTGTTTGCCCTGGCGGTTTTCTTCTGGTTCTCTTCTCTGAACTCTTATTAAAAATGGAATAAACTTTTTTGGATGCACTATTGATCGGATTTTTCATTCATTTAAAATTTAATTCAAAATTTCCGGCTTAAGATCTGTTTTCTTTTCATATGCAAAAAGTACAATTGATGCCATTTCTTCCAAATCAAATGTTCCGGAATTAAGTATAAGGTCATAAGCTGAGGCAATTGATACATCCCTTTTAAAATTGTATCTGACAAAATTTTCACGCTCGGCATCAATTCTTTCAATTTTAGCGAGCGCTTCCCTTTTTTTAATTTTTTCTTTTTTAGCAATATCATCAACTCTTTTTTTCAAAGGTGAAACAAGCCGGACATGAAAAGAAAGAGGGTTCTCACAAATATAATTTGCCCCTCGCCCAACGATAA
>JBHJOO010000456.1:0-7354 GCA_050329675.1 Balneolaceae bacterium | reverse complement strand
ATCCGGTTGCTTCAAAACAGTGATGCCGGTTTACTGTCGGAAGCATGGGCACCGTGTGTGGCTGATCCGGGAGCCAATTTGGTGAAAATGGCGCATGATGCCGGCTACAGGGTTTCCCCGCTTACGGGCCCTTCATCCATCCTTCTGGCCCTGATGGCAAGCGGAATGAATGGCCAGCATTTCACATTTCACGGCTATCTGCCTATTGATCAAAAAATGAGGGTAAATAAAATAACCGATTTGGAAAAAGAATCCATGATGAAAAATCAAACCCAGATTTTTATGGAAACACCTCACCGGAATATGCAACTTTATAATGATATCCTTTCTGCCTGCAAACCCGAAACTCAACTTTGCATTGCCAGTAATCTTACCATGCCTGATGAACTGATTGTGAGTCAGCCGGTTTATAAATGGAAAGAACAAACTGTACCGGAATTACAAGGTAAGCCTTCACTGTTTTTAATTTATTCATGCTGATATTGCTATTTTCTTTTTAACAATAATTCGAAACAGATATAATCTCATGGCAGGTTTTTATTTTGAGGTGTTGGTAGTTGGTGCCGGCGGTCTT
Organism: Balneolaceae bacterium; assembly: GCA_050329675.1. Taxonomy (GTDB): domain Bacteria; phylum Bacteroidota; class Rhodothermia; order Balneolales; family Balneolaceae; genus CAYVBJ01. The sequence continues at coordinate 6,780 of JBHJOO010000456.1, read as the reverse complement.
AGAAAAGGTACACTCTGCGGAATGTTTTGTTCACCACCTTAAGATAAAAACCTGCCAATCTTAGGGAGAAAATCAATAAACTATTTTAAAATCCTGAAATTAAGTGTATTATAGTAATTGTACAGAAAGTCTGATAATTGATTTTGCTTCACTTTTCTTATTGAAATTCGGTAGAATTTGTTTTGCCTTTAGCTTTTCCTGTATAACCAAACAACAATTAAATGATTAAACAGATACGATGAATATTTATGTAGGAAATCTGGATTACAAATTTTCAGATGACGATTTAAAAGAATTATTTGAAGAATTTGGAACGGTGGATTCTGCAAATGTAATTAAAGACCGTGATACAGGCAGATCAAAAGGATTTGGTTTTGTTGAAATGGCTAATGATGCAGAAGCTGAAGAAGCTATAGAAGAATTGGATGGAGCAGAAGTTGATGGCCGTACAATCAAGGTAAATAAAGCCAAACCGAAAAGCTCGGGTGGCGGAGGAGGCGGTAAACGCGGGGGCGGCCGTTATAACCGTTAATACATTTTGATTTTATGAAAAACCCGGTTAATTAATATGTTAACCGGGTTTTTTTAAATCATAGAAGCCGCATGTTTTATTGGTTCAATCTATGCACCTGCTTCATCGAGCATGGTAACAATGTTATTATATCTGTGGTATGCTGCCTTATCTTTAGCACTCCACCCCCGATCATCATAAACCGAAACATCTCCATGATGTAAGATCAGCATCTGCACCAGTTCTTCGTGGCCTTTACTGCTTGCCCAATAAAGTGCATTGGTTCCCCTGTTATCTCTGTGGTTTATATCAGCTCCATTTTCGAGTAATAGCTGTACTATTTCTGTATGACCGTATTTGGATGCTTTGATTAATGCAGTTCGATTGTGCTCATCCATTGCATTGGGACTCATTCCTTTTTCAAGGAACGATTTTATTGTGTCAAAATCGCCACTCTCTGCGGCTTCAAGAAAACTTGCTTCATTCATGAGCTAAGCCCTCCAAGTTTTAGGTTAATAAGTAAGATAAGCTCTTTATATTGTAACAGATTGAGTTCTCAGAATCAAATTAAATAGGATTAAAATTTGCATAAATAAATATTTTTTGGAGACTCATTTATCAAACCACTTTTTCAACTTTGTGTGCTTCGCGTGAAACAATCATTTATCTTCTTGCACATCCCGATAAGAACGAAACTGATCAGGAATCCAGCCTTTTATGTTGCATTCATTTAAAATCATTTCTGTAACATCACTCTTAAACAAAAATTCATATCTGATATCGAGCACATACGCTTTAACACGTAATTTCACTAACAAATTTCTGCCCCTGATTTCATTGAGTACGATTACCTCAACTGGTTTATTTAAATAGGTATAGGAAGATGAATAAACCGCTTTATAAGCAATCTCTTTTACAGCACTCACATCAACCGTAGCCGGAAGAAAGATTTCAGAAACAACCTGGCAATCAAGCGCACTTGAATTGGCATTTGAAACCGACGTATTCATCAATTCACCATTTGGAATAGACACAATACTATCATCAGGCGTTACTACTCTGCTGCTTCTCAAGCCAATACTCAGTACTTCACCATAGTGATCTCCAACTTCAATTTTATCACCTACCTGGAATGGCCGGTCAAGAATAATCATAATACCGCCAAATATATTCTTTAGAATATCCTGTGATGCGAACCCGACTGCAATACCAACTGAAGCAGCAATTGCAATGATTGTTTCGAAAGGTGGCGCTATAACACCCGCAATAATAATGTAAATAGAAAAGGACCAGATAAAAATGCGGGAAATGGGTGTCAGGCGTTTAAAAAACAGGCGGTAGCTTGTCGCTTTTTCAGCAAAATTATCAAGAATTTGATTAACAAGATTATTAATCAGCCAGGTTAGAAAAAGAAGTACGATCGTGAACAGAATTTTTGTAACCGAAATTAATTCCCGGATTTGGCCAATCTCTTTTTCCGCAGATTCATCAAAAACACCGTTTGAGTCCGTTTCAATTTCTTCCTGTTCTATTACAATAGTATCTGTCTCTACTATTACAGTGTCAGTTTGTAATCCGGCCTTCACAGTATCAACAATCGTAGTGTCCACAACGGCCGTATCCTGATTTACTGTATCCTGCTGAATCGCTTCCTGTCCCGATACATTCTCAAAAGTTACCTGAAACAATAAAAGTAAGAGTGAAATTTTTATCATACGGATATTAATGTAATACATTTTTGCTTTTTAAAAGGCGGACAGTCTGCCTGTAAACGAGATGATTAACCATAAAACCATGCTCGGTTTCTTTTATTAAACCCTTTGCTTTTAAACGGGCTGTCATCAATTTACTATCTGATAATTTTTGATGCAGGCTCATTGCTAATTCTTCCGCATTTAGTATATCATGCCGGAGCAGTGATGCCAGCGTAAATAAAACATCGCGGGAAGGAACTTCCAGCAGGTCAATATCCGCAACTTCTATCGGTTCGATAACAAACCTTTGTTCATTGTATTCTTTTATGGATTTAATCCAGAATATCATCGCAATACTGATATTTCCATCAGATATTTTACCAAGCTGTTCAAAGTATTGATTACTTATGTAGTTCTGTGTTTTTTCTTCATCCCCAATTAATTTTTTAAATGAGCGGCTGTTCTTCAATGAGTCGGGAGCTATAAATTCCAGTTCATAACCGGTTGCCTTGTGCCTTTCCACAATACCCTCACGGATTTGTTCTGGCTTCAGAACATCTGATTGTACAACCTGAGAAAAATATTGATCGGCATTCGAAATTTTGATAAAAAATTCCCACGCAAATCGTGAACAAGAAACTACCCAAAAACAGGAATGTGATGTTTGAGATAAAATAACCCAAAAACTACTAATAGCTTCAAATCCATGTATATCTCTTATATATGCATTCTGAAGGCCTTCGAGCAGAATGACTTTTCTTTTAGAACTCTCATTCATTTTAGTAGTCAATTCATCCACAGAAGACAATTCCGGATATCCAAAAGATTCACAAAAACGAGACAGTAGATCAGCGGTTTTACAGAATGTGGATTCAAACTGAATTTTAACAACCTCAATTTCGCTGTCCAAATCTTGCTCAAAAAAATGAAACAACAGGGTTTTACCACTTCCCTTTTCACCCACAACGGCAACACTTGAATCTATTCCTTTTTTCCATTGATCATATTCGCTTCTCATTACATTCAGGCTGCCAGCCGGAGGAATGAAAAACCTTTTGTCGATACTGAATGAAGGGCTGAATAACCGCTTATAAATAAATGGAAGATCTTTTGTCTCTGCATCACTTTTAATCAGGTATTCAGTAAGATCTTGTTTCTGGCTTGTTGATACCTTACTCTCCTGCTGAAATCCCAAAAACCTGAAAAGAGGACGTTTAATATCATGAAATTTCTTGTTCAGAAATCTCCAGATCAATTCCGCTTTTTCTTCAGCAGCTGCATACTGTTTTGTAATTTTATCCTTCCAGTTCAATGCGCGGGTCTTAACCTGCCTGGCCTTGTCTTTAAACTCAAATTCACCATACTGGCGCTTTAGCATCACATCGGCCAGTTTCTGAAGAGAGCCGGGAAGTGAATTTTTTATGATATGTTCATAACCGTTTTGCTTTTCCCTTACACTTTTAATCGATTTTTCAAGCACATTTATAGCTCTTTTCAGCCCGGAAACAGCAATATCTATAGGTGATACTTCATCCTCTTCATTTTTCGATTCAAGAGATGCAAGAAGATTGACATCTACAATTTCAGCGGCTTCTTCCAGTTCTTCAAGTTGTTCATCGATGAACACTGAGAATTCCTGTTTATCCGGATCAAGGCTACTGATTGCCTCATCCTTTAAAAAACGTGTTGCAATCGACTTCCAGGAAAAATTATCCAAAACAAGATCCGGATCCGGTATTATTGGATCCCTTTTTTCTGCCACAGTAAATGATTCGCTAAACCCGTTTAACTCAAGTTGGAGGTCACTTACCAATTGCCGTATATCCGTAATCATTTTTTCCTTCCTGGCAGTGTCCTTCATCAGGGTTAAGGAAGTATCATATAACTCCTTGCTCAGTTGTTCTCTGGCCTTCTCAATAACTTTTAATGATTTTTTTGATGATTCATTTTCTGAACCAATGATCCGGATAATATCCTTGCAAACACTAATGCTATTTTCAATTGGCAAATAAAAAAGATCGCGGAAAAAAACATGGGTTTTTTCAAGTAATTTTTCCTGAGTACTTGAAGACTCAGCTCCAAAATGCCCCAATTCAATTTGAATTTTTAAATCAGTAATCTGTGATTGTAAATACCTCCGCCATTTTTTTTCAATCAATTCAGCCCTGCTTATACTTTGCGAAATACCCTTATCGAGCCTGCTTTTTTTGAATTTTTTATTGGAAACTTCGGATGTTCCTGCTCTTTCTGCCGTATGCAAAACAGCCGTTTTAATTTCATTTATATTCTCTGATTCTGCATTTTCATCTGCCAAATACTCTTTCAAAAACTTGATAGCTGTCTCCAAATGGCTATCAAGCTGAAGCAATACCGTTAATCTGAAAGTCGGGTTTTGTTTCTGTTCATTTGTTTCCTCCCCTTCTTTTATCTCTTCTTTTTCTTTATTTTCCGACCCCTCTTTTTCAATCAACAAATCAAGAGTTTGAGAAATACAATAATATTCCGAGGCTACGAATTTTGTCAGCCAGTCAGAATCGTTTAATAGATGGAATTGAACTACATTCCGAAATGGAACTGTTTGGGCCCAATAATAATCATCGGAAGGATTGTAACCCAATAATTTCAAAAACCGGTTCTTAATCCTGAAAGCCGTTTCTGATATTTTGTAAAACCTCCGTTTTATACCTTTTTGAAAACGGACATAATATGAATCATCATCTGAACGAATAAATCTCTCTTTGGCCTGCCTGATTTTTATTTTGTCCGGGAGATTCGCTATATCCTTTGAGATATGTTTATGCCAGTAGTTTGTTATCTCTAATCTGTATTCCCCGGAATTCCACCTGTCAAATTCTGGAATTTTATTTTTAAGAATTTTTATAAGCTTTTTATAGCGGTCCTGATCATCTTTTTTTATTCGTTGAACTTCATTTATTATTTCGATGAGCAGATCAAGTAATGATTGAGAAAATTCCTTTCTCAATTCGGGAAGCAGGCGATTAATGATATCGTCAAAAAAACGATCCGTGTGTTCTTCTAATTCCCTGTACGAATGAGCTGTTTCCGGCATTAAGTTATATTTAATTACAGCTCAATGTTACAAAAAAAAGTTATGAGAAGTTATTTTTAAGATTCCGTACATTTTGTTAATCTTATACACAAGATCATTTACAACTTCCTGTGACGAATACCGCAATTTAATGAAACTGATTAGCAAATATCTGATTTCCTGTTTATTTCTTGGAATAGTTACAGATCTGAGTTATGCTCAAATTCACCTCGATCGTATTTCTGCTGTTGAAAGAAGTGATGGTAAAGGTTATGTGATCAGATATCATCTTGATCAACCGGTAGATTCATCCAAAGTAATACAGCCGGCTCCGGATCTTATTCAGATGGTACTCTATGGAGAAGAAATAGACACAACAGGAATTCGCCTGCCTCCTGTTTCGGCCACATTTAAATCTGTTGATTTGTATAAAACAGCTTTCGGATATGGTGTTAATATATCGCTCGGGCCTGAATCTTATTTTCTGACACAGGTATATCCCGATCAAAATAAGAAACATCTTTTGCTTGCATTAACAGAAACCAGTCTTCAAGAAGTCACCTTACTTGCAGAAGGAATTGAACCAATTCAATGGCCTTCTTATGTTTCAGACCATCCATCAGCATTGTTTAACGATTTAGAATCCAATGATTTATTTTCGGATGATGACTTACAGTTTATGAACAATATGTCATTTGATGTTATTGTTCTGGATCCGGGACATGGCGGCCATGACCCCGGTACAATCGGATATCGCGGCCTGTATGAAAAGGATGTAACCTTGCAAATTGCCAAAAAAGTGGGTGGTTACCTTAATGAGCATCTTCCTGAAGTAACTGTTGTATATACCCGTGAAGATGACAGGTTTGTTAGTTTGTATGACAGAGGAAGAATTGCCAATGAAGCCGGGGGTGATCTTTTTGTATCTATACACGCGAATTCATTCTCTCAAAGAAGGGTAAGCGGGGCGGAAGTTTATTTCCTGGGCCTGGCAAGAAGTGAATCGGCACTTGAGGTTATGAAACGTGAAAATAGTGTTCTTAAATATGAAGACAGGGAAATGGAAGAACTTACGGAAGAAGATCTTTTAATTTATGAACTGGCTAATGCAGGTAATATCAGAACAAGTGAAGTGATAGCCGAACAGATTGAAAATCAGTTTCGAAATAGAGCGAGTCGCCATTCCAGGGGAGTTAAACAGGCCGGCTTTCAGGTTCTTTATGAAGCATCCATGCCCGGAGTTCTTATAGAAATCGGTTTTATCAGCAATCCCGATGAAGCTAAATATTTATCCAGTGACTATGGCCAGGCAATCATTTCATCTGCCATATTCCGGTCTATCAGGGATTTTAAATTATCTTATGATCGCAGTATAAACGGCCAGCCCCCAACCACAGCGAATTAAATGTAATGTCAAAAAAACCACTCATTTTGGGAGTAGGGGGCGGAAGCGGGTCTGGAAAAACCACAGTAGTAAGTAAAATAGTTGATCGCATTGGAAGTGAAAATATCCTGCTGATGGAACA
>JBHJOO010000299.1:0-2148 GCA_050329675.1 Balneolaceae bacterium | reverse complement strand
TTCCGTAAAATGGCCCTTCCCACCAGTCGTAATTCGGTACGATAAAAGATTGATTCCGAACAAGATGAGGAGCATTTTGAATTAACAGCCCGCGCTCACGTAATGCTTCGAGCACCAACGCTACGTTGCCTTGCTGAAGATATCTTACGCCGCCATGAACCAGTTTAGTCGAGCGGCTTGAAGTGCCTTTCGAAAAATCGTGCTGTTCCAGCAGCAGCGTTTTGTAGCCTCTTGAAGCTGAATCCACCGCCGCGCCAAGGCCGGTAGCTCCGCCGCCTATTATGATGACATCCCAGTACTTTGTTTCGGATTTTACCCCTTCAATCAATTTATTTCTGTTGGTTTCCATAGTCTTTGTATTTTTTAGCGTGATTTAACGGGTATAACATTAGTTGAAATTTGCTGTATGTATTTAATTCTGTCAGGCTTTTGACCAGACATTGGCAGCTTTAAGAGCGCGATTCCAGCCAGTAATCAGATTATTTACATCAGATTTACTCATTTTGGGATCAAATCGCCGGTCTTCCTGCCATTGATCATTTATTTCCTGTTGATCTTCCCAGTAGCCGACGGCAAGCCCTGCCAGATAAGCTGCTCCAAGTGCCGTTGTTTCAAGAATTTTTGGCCTGATTACAGGTGCTTGCAAAATATCTGTTTGAAACTGCATAAGAAGGTTATTAGCTGTTGCGCCACCATCTACACGAAGCTCCTTGATTTCAATACCTGAATCGGTTTGCATAGCGTTTAAAACGTCCATTGCCTGGTATGCAATTCCTTCGAGAGCGGCGCGCGCCAGGTGGCCTGAGTTGGATCCTCTCGTCAATCCCACAATGGTTCCCCTGGCATGCTGATTCCAGTGAGGTGCTCCCAGGCCGGCAAAAGCAGGAACCAGATACACCCCGTCATTATCATCAACAGTTAATGCCAGTTTCTCCACATCTGATGAATTTTTAATAATGCCAAGCTCATCACGAAGCCACTGTACTACTGCGCCAGCTATAAAAATACTTCCCTCCAATGCATATTGCACTTTGCCGTCCACTTTCCAGGCAATCGTTGTAAGTAAATTATTTTTGGATGTAATCGGTTTATCACCGGTATTCATCACCATAAAACAACCGGTTCCATATGTATTTTTTACCATTCCGGATTTAATACAGCGCTGGCCGAACAAGGCAGCCTGCTGATCACCGGCTATACCTGCAATGGGTACTTTTGAAGCAAAAATAGTTGTTTTGGTTCGTCCGTAAAGTTCACTCGACGGCTTTACTTCCGGTAAAAGGCTTGCCGGAATATCCAGGAGTTCGAGGATCTCATTATCCCATTCTCCGGTATGGATATTATAAAGCATGGTTCGCGAGGCATTGGTCACATCGGTGATATGCAATTCACCCCTGGTAAAATTCCAGATCAGCCAGCTGTCCATCGTTCCGAAAGCCAGTTCACCATTATCAGCCCTTTTTCTTACACCGTCTACATTATCCAGAATCCATTTTATTTTAGTGGCAGAAAAATAGGAATCGAGTATTAGCCCGGTTTTACTCCGGAACATTTCGGTCAGCCCCTGGTTTTTCAGTTCATCACAATAATCAGAAGTTCGGCGATCCTGCCAAACAATAGCATTGTAAACCGGTTTACCCGTTTTTCTATCCCATATTAATGTTGTTTCGCGCTGATTGGTAATTCCAATTGCAGCCAGATTGTCGCCATTTAGCCCGGCCTGTGCGATTGCTTCTGCAGCTACACCGGCTTGTGATGACCAGATTTCATTTCCGTTGTGTTCCACCCATCCGGCTTTCGGATAAATTTGTTTAAACTCTTTTTGTGCTGTAGATATGATCGATCCTTTTTTATCAAAAACAATGGCTCTTGAACTTGTGGTCCCCTGATCGAGTGCTAAGATATATTTTTCCGGCATGTTAGTTTGAATAAATGTTCTTGTTTAGTTGTCTATACAAGTTGCTAATTGTAATATCTGAATCAGCATTCAAATAGTCAACAAAAATCGTTTCACTTTAGCAAGTATTTTTTTCCATCGCCTGATAACTTGTGTTGTAACCACTAAATTCATTTGATGCCTATAACACTGTTAGCAGCAAGTCATCCCCCTACCCCCTTCAAAGGGGGAATTTTTTTGTCGTTACTAAA
>JBHJOO010000398.1:0-8957 GCA_050329675.1 Balneolaceae bacterium | reverse complement strand
AAACTAAGTGTGGTTACCGTGAGTAGTAATAAAAGAAGTCCGGTATCAGAAAAAAAGATCGATACAAAGTAAACCGGTAAAAGGGAGATCAGGCTGGCCCAGGTACCGGGAAAAACCGGCAGATATCCGGCTCCGAATAGTGATCCCAAAATCAATGATAACCGTTTCATTGATCCTTTTTTGAGGTAAAGAGTTGCCGGTTTATATAAAAATATTCAACACCGGAATAGAGGGTTATAATTACGATGATTATCATACCAATACCAAATATTCCTGAATTAAAAACAGCAGTGATTATCTCGGAGAGGAGAATATCCGCCTGAATAAAAACACCTGCAAGCAGAACTATATATAAAAAAATCATTTGAAGCATGGTTTTTAATTTGGCAGAGTACCTTGTTTTTATTTTGGCATTTATTTTGTTTGCATAGACACGAAATGCTGTTACGCTGATATCCCTTAGCACAATGAGTCCTACCGCCCACCATGGAAATTGCACCGGATCGAGAAAGGGCAGGCATATAAAGCCTGCAAACGTCAAAAATTTATCGGCCAGAGGATCCAGAAAAACGCCTGTTGATGATTCGGCTCCGTAATGCCTGGCAATATAACCGTCAAAAAAATCTGTAACTGCCGCAGTGGCAAAGACAGCGACACTGAGAGATCGCCATAAAAGTTCATCCTGTATGTACATATAGAAAAATACCGGTGCAAGTATTATTCTGAGAATACTTAGTATATTTGGGAGTCGTTTCATTCGATCAAAGATAGGAAAAAGAATAACTACCCGCGGATTGAAAACATGTTCATTTCAGAAAATTGAATGATCCCATTTTTTCTATACTTACCAAAACCATATTTTCATCATCTATGAAACGAGCTCATATTATATCTATCGGCAACGAATTATTGATAGGCGACACTGTAAATACCAATGCATCATGGTTAGGCAGATTTTTAACCGAAAAAGGATTCAGGGTCGATGAGGTTCTTACCATTTCGGATGATTATTCTTTGATAAAAGGCTCGGTGAAATGGTCACTCGAGCATGCTGATTTCGTTATTGTAACCGGCGGACTTGGCCCGACTCATGATGATGTAACAAAAAAAGCTGTGGCTGATCTGTTTGGCTGCAAACTTATATTAAATAAGGATGTACTTCAGCATATAAAGAGAATGTTTAGCCGGCGGGGATTTACATTCAGTAAATCGAACAGAGACCAGGCGCTTGTACCTGAAGTTTGTGAGGTTTTGTTCAATAATAAGGGGACGGCTCCCGGGATGTGGTTTCAGGGCAAGAATTCGTATTTGACAGTCCTTCCGGGTGTGCCATATGAAATGAAGTACCTGATGGAAAAAAGAGTAAGTAAAAAAATCAAAAAAGTATTTCCATCAACTGAATACCGGACAGTCTCCTATTTAAAAACTGCCGGTGTTCCTGAAAGTTCATTGAGTGATGATGTGATCGGAAACCTGAATGATTTTATAGAAAACGATTTTGAAATTGCATATTTACCCGGCCCCGGAGGAGTAACAATCCGGATTTCGTGCAGCAGCGATTCGATACAATCATCTGAAAATAAAATAAAAGAGCTCGAAAGCTTTATAAAAAACAAAGCTGGTAATTTTATTTATGGCAGAGGAAGAGACATTTCTTTGGCTGAAGTAGTTGGAGATGAATTGAAAAAAAGAGAGTTGACAATCGCTGTTGCAGAAAGCTGTACAGGTGGACATCTTTCAAATGAAATTACAAATATTCCCGGTTGCAGCGAATATATGAATGGGGGAATCGTTGCTTATTCAAATGATGTTAAAATAAACCAATTGAATGTATCTGCAGAAGTGATTGAGAAATACGGAGCTGTAAGCAAGATGACTGCACTTTCTATGGCTGAAGGTATTGCGAAAAAATTGACATCGGATATCGGAGTATCGACTACCGGTATAGCAGGGCCCGGCGGCGGTACGGCCACGAAACCGGTTGGTACAGTGTGGATGGGTTTCTGGATGAAGGGGAACCATTTTGCATTAAAAGCGTTGCTAACCAAAGACAGATTTTTAAATAAGGAACGCACCACGATGATCGTTCTCGAAACGATACGGCGATCTTTATTGAATATTGACAGTGTTCCCTATGACCTAAAAAAGGAGACGGCTTGAGTTTTATGCTGACAATTATAACGGCTTTTGCAATAGCCCAGGCCGATACCATACCACCTGCCGGCAGTGCACCATCTGATACTCTTCGAAACAATCAGAATAATGAAGCTGAAGTTGATACAGTCTATTTCTGGGAGTTCAGGCCACCACTTGATTCGTTTACTGCTGATACAGATAGCACCCTTCGCTGGTCTCAGGTACTCAATTATGCTGATGTTATACATCGTCAGCGCGGTGCCATTACTTCAAGGCTCGGTACAACCGGCCGGATTGATGGTATGAACATCTATACTTTTGAAAACAGGCACCTGGATCTCGAACTTGAGGGGATGGATATTACGGATCCGCTCACTGGCAGTGTAAACTGGAACCGGTTGCCAACGCATAAAATTAAAACCCTGGATGTTTCCAATTGGGGCATGAACCATCAAAGCCGGGTCAAGCTTCGGGATCACTATCTTACAAAACCCAGAACCTATCTTAATTTTGACGAAAGCAAGTTTGATTTCAGTAATCTTGAATTTGGATATACTCAAAATCTAACACGCAATTTTAATGTTGAGCTTTCATTCTGGGACAGACAAGATGACAACGGGTTCAGACGCAGTAAAATTGATGGCCAGCAAATTGTCGCACGAACATATTTCCAATATAGTGACCATTGGCTGCTAAAAGCCGGTTTCATTAATAACTCTATCGATCAGGAACAGTCGTTCGGTTTTAATATTCCTGATTTGCGCTTTTTTTCTTTTAACAGGTTTAATGCGGCTCCTGTTGAAAGTTCGGCCAAAGGAAAACAGGCCAGCAGTGACATATATCTTCAGCTGCATAACCGGAAAAATGTGGAAGGTGATGTAACAACAAGCTTTGGTTTGCACCATCAATCCACAGAGAGAAATTTGAGATATTCTGTTGATACGGTAGCTACAGACTTTCGCAGAATTGAAGCATTTTTCCGGCATAACGTCAATTTACAAGGGTTTGAAACGGAACTAAGCAGCCGTTTATATTCGCTGAGTGATAATGAAGATGATAATGCTTCACTTACAAAAACAAATTGGCTCGGGGCTGATTTGAGTGCAAAAACCAGAAACAAACTGGCAAATTTCGGAACCCTGCATGCCACAGCCGGATTTAATCTCAGAAATGATTCACAATCCGGATTTAACGTTTCAGGAAGACTTGATTTATATCCCATTCGGGGAGTTAACACATCTTTTTTTGCAGGTATTAGTTCAGATATTCCTGATATTCAAGCCCTTTACTGGCAGTCGGAAGAATATTCGGGAAACAGGGACTTAAGAAATGAGGAATCTTTTCAATTTGGAACTGAATCGACGGTTAGGTGGGGAGAAAATTTTACGGTTGGGGCAAGAGCACAGGTAAGGCGGGTAACAGATGGGATATTTGTGAATCCTGACAGTGTTTTTACCAACATTAATTCATACACGAACCTGACTGGCTCAGCTTGGATTGAGCTCGATTCCAAAATGTTTGAGGGTGAAATTTCTGTTAGCGGACAAACATTTTCTACCTCAGCTGGTGATAACCCTGTAAACCAGATTCTTGATAATTCTGGTGAACGGGTTTGGATAAAGGGATCTTTATTTTGGAAAAATGACATCTTTGATAATGCTGCTTTTTTAAAAGCCGGGTTCCATGCTATGTATTCCCCAAATAGTTATATTTCTGCCAATTATATTACGCCTTTAGACCGGTGGCAGAATGGAATTGCAAGTCAGCCATTGCCTTCATTTTACAGAGTAGATCTTGATATTTCAGCTCGGATACGATGGTTTATGGTCTTGTTAAGATGGGAAAATTTATTTGATGAAGTTGGCCAGTTAGGCTACTTTGAAACGGCTGGTTTTCCAATGCCGCCGCGTCGGTTTATGTTTGCATTACGGGTAATTTTTACGGATTGATAATATGAGTATAAGCTATGTAATACGGGAAGGGTTTGCCGGCATTAAAAGAACCAGGCTGGCTGCTTTCACTTCCATGTTTTCACTTTTTATTGCAGTATTTCTGATCGGGGTTTTAGCCAGAGTGGGTTATAATGCGTATGAAGTGTCAAATTTACTGCGAAACCAGATTGAAGTAGAGGTTTTTTTATACGATCTGGATGATCGCTCTACCAGAGATTTACATTCCAGGATTGCCGCCTTAAATGGTGTGAGCGAGATAGTATATATATCCAAAGACAGTGCATCTGTTATTTTTAAAGATGATTTTGGTTTTGGCGGAGAAGCAATGGCTGATCTGAATTTTTTGCCTGCATCCTTTCGTATTACCATTGCCGAAAACACGGAAATTGAACAGATTGAATCGCTTGTCTCAGAAATCGAGTCTTTTCATGGCGTGGATGATGTTAAATTTAATATTGCTTTATTACAGGTACTTGAAGCAAGAATGGAAACACTTGCAATTGTTGGGAGCAGTATAGGACTTCTGATATTAATTACTGCTATGATTTTGGTTTTTAATACGATTCGCTTAACTATTTATGCAAAAAGAGATTTGATCCGGGCTATGAAACTTGTAGGAGCTACGAACACTTTCATTCGCAGGCCTTTTTTGATGGAAGGTATTATTCAGGGTATATCAGCCGGACTCATTGCATCAGGGATCATTTATGCCCTGTTTGAGTGGCTGGTTCCTGCTTATGTACCTCAATTGGGAATATTGGCCTGGCCGTTCGGAAGATGGTATTTTCTGATTGGCGGTATCATTCTATTGGCGGTGCTGCTTGGATGGACAGGAAGCCGGTGGGCGGCCAGAAAATTTATCAGAGAAACAACAGTTTATTCTGATAACAAGTAGTGGTTATTTTGCAAATGAGCAACCATTAACGTTTTCGATTTTTCCTGATTCAGGCCTTCTTAAGAAGACAACACTATCAACCTCAGTTCGATTAATAAATCAGGTTATTAAAAATCCCTCCGTCAGCTGACGGAGGGCCGGGGGATGATCGACCATGTTGCCAATAGCACAATTCTTCAATAATATGGCAGATACTCGCAATTGACAACTTGATAAAACTTCCAAATACAAGATAACTCATCATTTATCATCCCCCACCGACTTTTCAGTCGGGACAGGCCTGCGCCTCCGTCGGCTGACGGAGGGAATTTCCTTTAAATATCTACAACCAATAAACTAATTTTCATATTAATCGAACTCAGGTTATCAAGCTATTTATCAGCCAGTGTTTTAATCCTCTTTCCGCTTTTTTTTCGCTCATCACATTTATTTGAATCTTTACAGGTTCCAAAAAAGTGGAGAGAATGTGTCTCAATATTAAAATCATAAATTTCTTCCATCAGGTTTTGTATTTCCAATATTCTTGGATCACAGAACTCAACAACTACTCCGCATTCCGTACATATAATATGATCGTGCTGCTGATAGGCATAAGATCGTTCGTAATAATACTGGTTTTTACCAAACTGCTGCCGTTGAACCAAACCACACTCAATAAGTAAATCCAGTGTGTTGTAAACCGTTGCTCTTGAAACCCGGGTTCCTGAATTTTTCAGTTTAAAAAAGATATCATCAGCATCAAAATGGCCTTCAGATCTGTATATTTCTTCTAAAACCATAAAACGTTCTGGAGTTTGACGTTGGTTTCTTTCTTTTAAATATGTTCTGAATATTTCTTTTACGAGATTAATTGTTTCTTCAGGAGCCGGATGTGCCATAATAATTGGAATCAGAAGGTTTAATAAATTTTTAAATCAAAACATTTTTAAATATAACGGAAGTTTTATTTCTTTTGTTCATTAAATATAAATTAACGGAATATGATCTTTTTTTTAAAATGTGGTTTTGTGTAGTACATTATTCATATTTCTGTTTTATTAAATTAACTCTGAATAAATGCCAATAATTGTACCATTTGAAACACTTGCTGATCTGTACATTAATCTTGCCGAAAAGTACAGGAATTCGAAAAAAATTGCTTTTGCTTTTAAACCCTCTCCAAATGAAGATTACAAACACATTACATGGGATTCGGTTTCTGAAGATGTGCATGCTGTTGCAAGTTACTTGCTGAAACAGGGTGTAGAGAAAGATGACAGAATTGCTATACTTAGCGAAAACAGATATGAATGGGCAGTTGTTGACCTGGCTATTCAGTTGGTGGGGGGTGTAAATGTTGCTCTCTACACATCACTTCCGCCATCACAATGCGAATTTATACTAAAAGATTCAGGAGCAAAGATATTTTTTGTATCAACCGGAATTCAACTGAAAAAGGCGGTGGAAATATTCAGGAATTGCAAAAATCTTAAACAGGTAATTGCTTTTGATACTCCCAATGTTAAAAAATATCTTGAAAATAAATATGTGTATCTGTTTGAAAACATCCTGATGGAAGGGGGGAAACTCGTAAAAAAAATGAGCGAAAGCCTTGAAGAACGAAAACGTGAAATCTCTCCTGAAGATGTTGCAACACTTATTTATACATCCGGAACTACAGGCAACCCAAAAGGAGCCATGCTGACTCACAGAAATATTGTCAGTAATATCAAGGCAGCCCACGAAGCTATTAAAATTGACGAGAATGACCGGGTTCTTTCCTTTCTGCCATTAAGCCACTCTTTTGAGCGAACAGCCGGATATTACGCGATGATTGCTGGAGGCGCTGAAATTTTTTATGCGGAAAGTGTAGATACAGTTGCTAAAAATATGACAGAGGTTAAACCAACTATAGTAGTGAGTGTGCCGCGGCTGTTCGAAAAAATTTATAACCTTGTGGCAAAAAGTGTTGAGAAAGGCGGGCCAATCAAACAGGCTATTTTTGAATGGGCTATATCTGTTGGCGAAAAATATGCAGATGGACAACGAGGCCTTGTAACTTTTCAGAAATTTATTGCCGATAAACTTGTTTTTGAAAAATTAAAGGAACGCACCGGCGGACGGATCCGCTTTTTTGTTTCAGGAGGGGCTGCACTGCCACCGGATATCGGATCCTTTTTTATGGCGGCCGGCCTGAATATTCTGGAAGGATATGGCTTGACGGAGACTTCTCCGGTAATGACAGTAAATCCGTATGGAAATGAGCGGATGGGAACGGTCGGGCAGGTTTTAAAAGGTGTAACAGTTGGCATACAGCGCCTTGAAGATAATAAAATAATTGCCCAGCTAAGCGGTGAACAATATCCTTCGAACCTTTCTTGTGAACAGGGTGAAATACTTTGTAGAGGCCCTAATGTGATGAAAGGCTATTGGAATAATGAAAAAGAAACCAGTCAAATGATTGATGATGATAACTGGTTACATACCGGTGATGTTGGCAGGTTTGTTGATGGCCATTTGCAGATTACTGACCGTATAAAACATATGATTGTAAATGCAGGAGGAAAAAATATTTATCCCGGGCCGATTGAAGATATGTTTAAAACAAGCAAGTGGATTGACCAGCTTGTAATTGTAGGAGAGAAACAAAATTATATGGCGGCTCTTATAGTCCCGGATTTTGAGACGCTTGAATCATATGCAAATGAAAATGGAATCAGTTACAATTCGTTTGATAACTTGATCAATAATGAAGAGATTAAAAATATATTCAGCAAGGAGGTAAGGTCGTTTTCCAAAGAACTGGCTTCACATGAAAAAATCAGGGATTTCAGATTACTGTCTGATGAATTCAGTGTAGAAACTGGAGAACTTACACCTACACTGAAAGTGAAACGCCGTGTAATAGAAGATAAATATGGTGATCTCATTAAAGATATTTTCAAAAATGATAAATAGAATTTCAGATGGTAAAGTTCTTCAAACGGATCTCTGTTCTCTGAAGAGTGACCGAAGTATAAAATAAACGAAAAGAAAACAGATAATGAACATGGTTCCCTGTGCGATTGAAGCAGAACTTCTCTCAACCGGGATACCCTGAACGAGCCTGAAGAGGGATACAAATCCACTAATTGTACTGAAAAGGGTTAATATAGCTAAAAGCAGGGCTGCATAGATAAAATGCTTGCGCATGGATTCAATTTTTTGCCCAAGAATTCCAAGACCGGCAAATGCAGTACCAGTAATAACAGATAGAAGGGAAGTGGCATTTATCATCCCGGTTATGAAGTAATAACCCGTACCGGTTATGATGAGACCGACACCTGTATAAATGGTTAATCGGGTCATTATCTAAAGAATATAGTTTCAGATGCTTGAACCGGGTAGAAGAGGATATCCATTTTTTATAATCTCTCCCTGATGGTCTTCACTATTTTCTGAACACGCCTGCGGTTTACTCCAAAATCACTGTATCCCGAACGGCTGGAACTTCGGATATGAAGTACATGATTTCTGTCTTCACCGCTTATTTGCATTACAAGATCATCATGAAATCCAAATACAGGGATTTTGAAAACCGCGTTTATCTTAAGGCTGTCGGGTGAAGCGGTCATTTCAACCGGATTCAGATTATTAATCGTTTGATTCGCAAGAAAATAAATACGGGATGTAGGCTGAGCAAGAGGTAATGATATACGCACACAATTTTGTGTACCCGGACATTCAGGTAAAGGATTTCCAGGTATTTGCATCAGCTCATTGAAATCCGTAGTACGGGACCCCTGAAACCGGCCAAGTAAAATAAACGCGATAATAATCAGAACTGCAATCATCCCGTATTTTAATAAAGGATTCATACGTTGACAGCCGGTTTCATTCTGGATAATACTTTTTTCAGAGCATTAACAAAAAACCCCGCTTCTTTTTCTGAATTGTGTTTTCCAAAGCTGATCCGGATACTCGATTTTGCTATGCTGTCATTTAAGCTAAGTCCC
>JBHJOO010000612.1:0-2994 GCA_050329675.1 Balneolaceae bacterium | reverse complement strand
TATTGTACTGGTGGGTGAAATCCGGGACTTGAAAACAGCTGAAATTGCAATAAAAATGGCAAATACAGGTCACCTTACCTTTTCTACGCTCCATACAAACGATGCCCCAAGTGTAATTTCAAGGCTTTTTAAAATGGGGGTGGAACCTTTTTTGATAGCCAATGCTGTGAATCTTGTTATGGCTCAAAGGCTTATAAGAACACTTTGTAAAAATTGTAAGGAAATTATTGAGCCACATCCTGAGACTTTGAAGGGAATTGGTTTTACGGATGAAGAAATAGAAACCACGACGTTTTACGGCCCTGTTGGCTGTGAAAAATGTAACAACACCGGTTATAAAGGGCGAGCTGCCATTCATGAAGCTTTATTGTTTACCAAAGATATAAAAAGGCTTATTCTGGATTCGGGAGATGATATTGATGAAGATGTTATTAAAGAACAAGCTGTTAAAAATGGTATGCTCACACTGAGAGCATCAGGCCGTGAGCGTATAAAAGAGGGGATAACATCAATCGAAGAAATTATTGCAATTACAATTGAAGATTAAGGAAAATGGCTGAGGAGTACATCTATGCAATTTAAATATCGACCGCCTATGGACATGATGCCCAATTATCTGCGTAAACTACTTAAAGAGCCGCCACATCTGCTTAAAAACTTCCATTATGAGGATGTGCTGGCTTTTCTGCAAATGGGTGAAGAACAACGATATGTAAATGAAGACCTGGTGCTGGATGAACACGATTATATAACCTCTGCATTTCTTGTTGCTGATGGAAAAGTAACCGTTTGGAATGATAATATAGAACTGGCAACTCTGGAATCGGGAAGTTTTCTTGGAGAAACATTTTTATTCAGCAAGCATACCAGAATGGCAAAAGTTACGGCTAATGAAGATTGTATCCTTTTAAAATTTGAACGGTATGATGTTTTAAATTACTTTCGTAAAAGGCCCGAAAAGCTATTTAATATTTTTACGAAAAATATTATTGAAATACAGCAGAAAAAAATTCATAACATGAATTTGCAGTTACTCCAATTGAAAAAGAAATTACTGGACGACCGCAAATTCTGAGAGGTGTAGTGAATAATAATTTAAAATGTAAAGGTTTATAGAGTATTTTTCTATGGCTTGTTGATTTTTTAAAAAAAATCACGATATTACCAGCAATCTACAGTTTAAAGTCAGGTTAGTCATTTAGGTTTCAAATTGTTTTTAAATAAATTCAGTTTTAATAAACGTTTACCCCTGATATAAAGTCAGTCTTGTTCTTTTTTTACCCGGTTTATCTCTGAATTTATACATTATTCTCTGATCGCTATTGTAACATTTTAGTATCTCAGAAGTCTTTTAAAACACGGTGGAGTTAAATAAAACGGCTTAATCGGAATCAGGCTATTAAAACCCTATGGATGGAAAAAAGATTTCTCTAAAACCTATTAAGGATATGGCTCAGCCTGTCATTGAGCAGCTTCCTAAAACAGCGAGGGGATTAGAGTATCATAGAACACTTGGAGCTATTATTGATGACATGCATGAGAAGGAACGTCTTCAATTAAAAAATATGCTTGACATGTTTCTCGTTGAGATGCGCAACCTTGAAGCTTCGGATATTGATTTGGGGAGTACCGGTTGTGATGGAAAAATATGGTACAGGATCTATGGAAAAAAATCACCTCTCTCATCGGCCGTTGAACTAACCAAGGAGGAAACGGATGTTCTTCTTCACAATATCATTATGCCTTCCCAAAGGGATATTTTGTTACAAGACAGAAATCTTGATTTTTCCTACTCTGTGAATCTTGAAAATGGAGATAGCCAGCGTTTCCGGGCAGACATGTATTTTGACCTCGAGCATCTTGCTTTGAACATGCGTAAAATTGATGCTGAAATACGGCCATTTAAAGGATTGGGAGTTCATCCGGAAGTAGCCAAAGCGTTAAGCCTGAAATACTATAAATATGGACTCACATTAATAACCGGAATTACGGGGTCCGGAAAGTCGTCTACACTTGATACGATTATCGATGCAAATAACCGAACGGTGGATTCTCATATTGTAATCATAGCATCACCGGTTGAACTTATACATAAACCTATCCGTTCCGTTGTCAGGCATCGTGAGGTTGGGCGTGATGTGCCATCATTTAAGCTTGGCGCCATACAGTCGCTCAGGCAGGATCCTGACATAATTGTGATAGGTGAACTTCGCGATCCGGAAACAATTATGACAGCTCTTGAAATCACTGATTCAGGCCATAAAACTTTTGGTACACTTCATACATCTTCTGCTATGGAGAGTATAGAGCGTATTTTAGGGGAAGTGCCAACTGAAGAACAGACAAGAGTGCGTTCAAGGCTTGCAGACGTATTAACATGCGTTATGAGTCAAAAACTGGTATCTACGGTTGATGGGAAACTTGTACTGGCCAAAGAGGTCCTTATTGCAACTCCGTCAGTACGTGCAGCTATCCGGAATAACAATATTAACGAGATCTATCAGATGCTTGCTGAGGGAAGTGAAAAAGGTATGATTACAATGGAGCAGGATCTTAAACGACTCTATGATGATGGCCGGATTTCAAAAGATGAAGCTTTAAATAATGCCAATAACAAAAAACGTATCCTCCAGTTGATGAGTGATATCGATTAATCACAGCTGAATGTTAAAAAACCGCGACTACATAGGAATCTCATTTGAAGGGCCTGTTGTCCGATTCGCAAAAATCAGGACTACAAAAAAAGGTATTGAAATTGTTCGTCTCGACAAATTAACTCTTGTAAATGAATTGGCTCAGGAGACGCGTGAGGCTGATGACGTTTCCATCGATGACTCAAACTATGATGCCGAGTCAATTTTTGGGATCGGTGAAGAGGATGATACAGATGCGGAAGAAGAATTATTAGATCTTGGCGATCTGGAAACTGGTGAAGATGAAGCCGAATCATTCGATCTCGTTGATGAAGCCGAAGCTCCTTCCTCAAATGAAATG
>JBHJOO010000265.1:0-9249 GCA_050329675.1 Balneolaceae bacterium | reverse complement strand
ATATCTACGAACTGGCCGATTCACTATCCCAACAGTCGGTTCACATTCGCTACCTGAACCGTTTTCACGATAGCAAAGATATGATGGGTCGCAAAGGATGGGAAGGCTCCCGGCAGTTTATCAGTGTTGGAAAGCACAAAACCTGGGCATTGATCGATCTGCGGCCCCTCCGTCAGCAGATTTCTGATGAGTTGTTGCAGGGAACCCAATTTGAAGAACGCAAAATTGCCAACTATGATTTCATCATCATTCCGCCTCAAGACAACTTGGTGCAGAAGCACTACTAAGCCGGATCTTGTATCCGTTGCACAAGCGGGTTGAATTTGTTTTTGATGCGAAAATGGTGTAATTTTACATCAAAAAAATGACAAGGCAAAGCATATCCCTCACTAAACCGAATGATGAGTGGTTAAAATCACAAGTGGAAAGTAAAGAGTATTCCAGTAAAAGTGAACTTGTGAATGATCTTATCAGACAAGCCCGCAATCAGCAGGCTCAAATCAATTGGATTAGAGCAAAACTTGAACATGCCGAAGAGAGCAGATTCACAACTGATAGTAAAGAGCAAATTCTGAGCCAGTCAAAATCCTCACTGAATGGCTGATTATCGCATAAGTGAGTCTGCCAAAAACGATTTGATCAGAATTCACCAATATGGAATTGAAAAGTTTGGGATGGCCCAGGCCGATAAATACTTCTATTCGTTTTTTGAATGTTTTGAATCTATTGCCCTAAGGCCATTTTCGTTTGAATCCGTCGATTATATAAAAGAAGGATACAGACGCTGTGTGTGTGGGTCTGATAGTATTTACTACAGAATAAATGGGGACATCGTTGAGATCATGGCAATCATTGGGAGGCAAGATTTGGATAATATTCTTTAACGTTTTTATTTAAAAAGAATAAGCACCAGTTCAGCTTTAAAAATTTATGTAACAATTGAATTGTGACATCGTAAATCTAATATTATTTATTTTATATTTATACACATACCGAACCGATTCAACACTGATCACCATTTACCATGTCCAACCGAATATTTACTGAAGATGAAGTAAAAAAACTGATCAAACGGGCTGCCGAGCTTGAAGCTGAGAGGTCCGTATCCGGCAGAGGCAGCAGGGAAAACGGGTTGACAATCGATGAACTTAAACATATTGCATCCGAAACAGGACTTGATCCGGAGCTCATTGAACAAGCCGCTTCCGAGATGGATACAAAGCCCAATGATCATAAAGAAAAAGTTCGTGTGAATCGTAATGAAATTGCCTCGGAAATTTGGCTTGATCTTAAGCCGGACAGAGAAACAATGGATCTGCTCGTCATGGAACTAAATCATATCTATGGAACCACCGATGAACTGAATTGGTGGGATAACCTTTGGGGGACCCACGAAGGAAAAGCAAAAGTAAAGAGAACTGCCAACACAACGGAGTGGAATTACAAAACAGAAGCCGGGATGTATTCTACCCGGGTATTATTGCAGCAGCGGGGTGAGAAATTTCGAATCCGGGTGAGTAAGCGCCAAATCTTTGGGATGGAGTGGCACAATAAATTATTGAATTTTGTTTTAGTAATTCCTGTCGGTGTAGCATTGGCCCTTGTTGGAGGGCAAATTAGCTTAGTTACTCTTGGAAATGAGTGGCCAGGCATAACGGCCGGAATAGTACTCTCCCTTTTCAGTTATCCGCTGATACGTTACTTAACCAATCGATCCGTTGAAAAGCACAGAACCGAAGTTGCCAATACCATGCGTCAACTCTCCGAATTGGTTTCACATTCCACGAATTTGAAAAAAAGTAAACCATCTGCTGCAAAAAAGAACAAACAGGCTTCGGCAATTGAGATTCCGGATGAGGCCGATTCATCAGAAAACCAGCCCGGTAAACTTCGCAACAACCTGAGAGAGTAAATACACTTTTAAAAATTTGAGTAAATAAACTGACTGGTAAGATTATAACTGAAGCATCTGTAAAGCTCTCGAACAGAGACTGGAGGCCGAAAGCTGACAGCAAAAAATCAGAACCAACAAGTTTTCCGTCAGAACTTTTTATTTTTTACTGATAAAAATCAACGCCGTATTGGTTTTTTCAGCCAAAGCAAGGGCAATACTTCCAAATGCTTTTTCATGAACTCCCGGTTTGCCCAATCCCATAATAACCAGATCGTGTTCTGCCGTCTGTTTGATAAGCTCTTTCTGCACATCATCACTGAGAATCACTTTTGCCTCCGTTTTACCGGGTATAATACGCCCTGCAAAGCGTGATAGTTTAACCTGATTTTTTTGTATCACATCCTGAGGTGTATTTGGATGAAGGATTTGCAGGAAGGTAATCTCAGGCTGTGAGGCACGCCAAAGGCTGCCCGCAACACGTGCACGGAGCGGATCATGGCTGCTGAAGCCGGCTACCGGTATCAATATTCTCCTTGCTTCCGTAATCTTCCATCCGCTGTATGGCTGCCGGAATACAACAACATCGGACTTTACCTGTTTCACCAGTTTTTCGAGATTTTGACTGGTTTGAATATCATTTAAATCACTAAGCCCCAGCAGCAGGCTGCGGCAATTGTGAACCCTTGCAACACGCTCAATCTCTTCCCATGCGTGATCAGCTATCGTTGTTAGTGTATCGGGACGAAGGCCTGCATCAAATGAGGCTCTCAATGCTTGTGCCGTTACATCGCGGCTGACAGTAAGCCGTTTTTGGAGATCATCTTTTTCTTTACTTGGAATCACAATTGAAAGCAGCAGTACCCGGCCGACAACCGGTGGTGCCAGTGCATTTGCCACAAAAACCATTGATTCAGCATTTGAAGGATTTGAAATTGGCAGCAATACAAGCGGACTAAGCCCTCTCAAACGAACAAGATTGGGATCAAGAGCTTGCTCGGAGGCTTCAACTACTTCGGCTCTTTTAACAAAAAATGACACAAACAGTATGGATCCTGCAATCAGCCAGAACAGGGATATCAAACCGGCTGCCGGTACAACAATTGCCTGGAACAGGGCAAGGCCAATACATGCAATCATCCCCGTGATCGGCAACACAGGAAAAAAAGGTGCCCTGAACGTTTGATGCTCTTTATAGCTCCTCTTCCGCATTAAAATCATGATTACATGAGCAAGGGCAAAGGTGATCAAAAAAATCAAACTGGATGCGGCACCTGCGGCAGCCACATCGGGCAGGATGATAACAAGCAGTGCTACAATTCCGCTCGTCACATAAATTGAGTTAACCGGAGTACCATATTTTTCATTAATAGTAGAGAGATAATGTGTCAATGTCCGGTCTCTGGCCATTTTCAAAGCAATCCGGGAAGCGGCAAAAAGATTAGCCTGCAGAGCTGAAAGCATTGAAAATATACCTGCTATTAATACCAGCCAAAACCCAAAAGCCCCCAGATAGTTTTGAGCGGCAATAGCTAAAACAGTTTCGGGATTTTCAATACTCATTGCAGTTATAGAATCTCCCGGCCCTACACCAACGGTCATCATTACAAACAACAGCGGAATGTATATCGAAAGGCCAACAACAAGTGTTCCAATCATAGCCTTTGGAATCGTTTTTTCCGGTTTCCTGATTTCGCCGGCTGCCGACCCGATTAAATCAAATCCCTGGAAAGCGATGAATGTATATCCCATGGCGGCAATTATTCCTTTTAAACCACCCGGAAAAAATGGATCCAGGCTTTGGGTGATATGTGTAAATGGAGTTTGAACTAACGCGGCAAGCCCGCCGGCTATAAGTACAGCAAATACAATTAGTTTCCCTATATTGACAAAAGCACCACCATTCCCCTGGCTTTTGGTTAAATTAAATGTGTAAAAAGCTATGGCTGCAAGTGCCATTAAAACCGGTAAAATTCTGAGATTCATCAACCCTTCGAAACTGCTTGCCGGTATTTGCTGTAATGCAAAAATGGCAAATGCGCCAAAACCGAGCGCATAAAGAACAGCTGCTACCAATGACGCAAACCAAACAATCCATCCCACACCGAAAGCCACCTGCAAAGAAAGAGCCTTTTTCGCATACGTGTAGGTACCACCCGACTGAGGATTGGCAGACGCCATTTCAGCAAAGCTGAGAACTGTAATAAATGCTATCAGGCCGTTTAACCCAAATGCAATTATAGCGGATGGCCCGCTTTCAGCGAAAGCCACACCGGCCAGTGCCAGGATTCCCCCTCCTACCATTGCGCCTACTCCAATACCAATCGCACCGGGAAAACCAATGGTACGGGGTGATGTATTCTGATTCGTATTCAAAAATTGAACAATGATTTAGTGTTTTTTGTAATTAGAGTCATGTCAAATGGAATATGCCGGCTGGCCATCTCCCTGCCCCCCCTTTTCCGCCGGGAGCCGCACACCGTCAAAGGGAGATGAAAAGCGATGAGACAACCGGAAATCATCAGCTATGTAATTGGGGTTACTGCCTTCCCGCATCCGTACCATTACCATTGACTCTAAACTGCATTAGTATAAACAAAAATATATGAAGATTAATAATACTGAATCATCATTATATCTGAACTGCAAAGTGAAATCTGGTGTTTATAATATGAAGAAAGAAACAGATTTTGTTTTGTATTCATACAGAGAAAGTGTGAAATATAAATTGGTAAAATCGAAAATTAAACATAATCAACCAAGGAGCGGATATGAATCTTAAAGAAAAAACACGAGAAGAACTGGAAGAAATTATCAGGGAAAAAGGAATCGGGGCAGATTCCCTTGACCTGGCAGAGCGAATTCAACGCAACATAAATCTTGCATTATTATTTGGGGCTGCAACCATATTGTTTGGAGCTACATTGTGGACTCTGTATAAAATTAAAGGAATTTAAATTAGCGAAACCTGACGGTTTTTGTAAATGTCGCAGTGATGTCCGATATGAACCGACTGATGCGCTTCTGATAAGCTGATATATTCACTTCAGATACTCATTCGCAAACATCAATTCTTATTTCTTATATTTATATATGATTTCCCAACAAAAAAAAGATATCATCATTCGAACGCTTGGTCCTTACAAGCCCAAAAAAATCGGTGTATTTGGTTCCCGGGCCCAAAATACTAATACAGACGAAAGTGACCTGGACTTGCTGGTTGATTTGGAAAACGTGAATCTACTTGAACTTGTCGGCCTGGAAGATGAATTAAGCCGTTTATTGAATGTCAAAGTGGATTTGATAACGGAAGCTTCCCTGAATAAATATCTTCGGCCATTGATCCAAAAGGAGATCCGGTATATCTATAATCACGGGGATAATGTCGAAGAAAATGAAAAGTGACAAGATCTATATCCTCCACATGATCGATTCAATGGATCAAATCAGCGAATATACTGATCAGATAACTCGTGAAGAGTATCAAGAGAACCGGCTGATACAGGATGCAGTTGTCCGTAATTTTGAGATTATTGGTGAAGCTGCAAAAAATGTTTCCCGTAATACGAGAGAAAGATTTTCCCAAATCTCCCTGCTGTTCGAGTTCGTAGCCGGTGAACTTCTGGTCATCATTCGGGTTGGAGGCGTTCTGCGTTCTTCCCGGCATCCCGAAAGTTTTCGGGACAAGTTCCGCAAGCCCAAACGGGTAGTAATCATCCCAGCCCACCGGATCGCCTTGTTCGTTTACGGTTACTCTTACCGAGCCAAGGTGGTCGGTTAAATAGTACAGGCTCTTGTTGTTGCGGGTTACGGTTACATAAATGGTTTTGTAGCCGTACTTGCCGGCCGTATTGCGCACGCGGAGCTGCACTTTAAACACCCGCTCGCTCTCCCCGCTTGCTAAATTAAAGGTGTGCGACCAGGCCGAGCTCCACGAGACGGTTACATCATCGATCTGCCAGCGGTATTGGTCTATTGAGCCGCAGTTTGCGGTGCTGGTAGTGCCATCCAGCACCACCGGGTCACTGTGGTAAAACACCGTCCCATCCGGGTCGGTTACGATCTTTGCCGTGGGGCTGAGGCTGCACGCCGTGGCTGCGGTATGTGCCAGAAACAGGATCATAAATAAATGTAGGAAAAGGAAAAGAGTTTTCATATTTAGTGCCCCCTTCTTTTTTTGGAGATCGCCGAGCCGAATCGCTGCCGGTCGACCGTTTGGGTATATTTCTTACTGGCGTGTACCTGCATTAAAACCTTCTCAGACTCTGCCATCCTGCCCCGGTTGATCAAATTTTCCGCATTAAAGAGCTACATAAATAAACTGCAATTGTATGTAGACGGCGGGCGTTGTATATTAAAATTGTTAAACTTCAAAAGGCATTTAACCATGGACGCACTCATTATCAAAAGCCGGAATAGTAGTGACCTGAAGCTTATTAAAGAGCTGGTCAAAAAAATGGGCCTTGAATCAAAAAGCCTTTCTGAAGAAGAAATTGAGGATCTGGGCCTTACGATTTTGATGAAGCAGGCTGACCGCACCAAAATCGTATCAAGGGAATCGGTGATGAAAAAACTTGCCGGTAAATGAAGGTTGTTTTTCTTGAAAAGTTCAGCAAAGACCTGAACAAATTAAAAGACAAAAAGGCCCGACAAACCATCAAAAATGCAATTCTTAAAATAGAAGA
Organism: Balneolaceae bacterium; assembly: GCA_050329675.1. Taxonomy (GTDB): domain Bacteria; phylum Bacteroidota; class Rhodothermia; order Balneolales; family Balneolaceae; genus CAYVBJ01. Next base: position 2,673 of record JBHJOO010000265.1, on the reverse strand, counting down.
AGCACCAGGATGATAATGTTCTCGTCCTGAATTTGGCTGATGATCCGGTAATCCCCCAGCCGGTAACGCCATAATCCTGTCATATGTCCTTTCAGGGATTTACCGATTCTTCGCGGGTCCTGGTCCGTGGCCAGGGTTTGGCGCAGCCATTTCAGAATCCGGTCCTGAGTTTGCAGATTTAACTTTCGGAGTTCTTTACGAGCTCGGTTATCAAATTCAACCCTCCAGGTCATCGCCCCGCTCTAACTGTTCCAGACTCCAGCGCTCACCTTCAGGCTGTTCAAGCCGGTGTTCGGCGGTGTATAAATCTTCCAGATCGTCCAGCTTTTCTTCCAGGGCCTGGCGGATATAATAGGTTTTGGTGCGTCCGGTGAGCTTGGCCAGCTCATCCAGCCGCTTTTCCATGGTGTCTCCTAAACGAACGGTTATGGGCATCATTCAAAAGTTTTGTTTACATGTAATACAAGTACGATAAAGATACGTCTTTCGTATCAGAAAAGATACTATCGCAACGGATGGAATTTCTCCACTGACTGTTTTAAGCCCTACAGGCCTCTGAGAAAATACAAAGAAGTCATCATCACGACTATCATCTGCCTGTTTCTGACCGGAATCTATGACTCCATCAACAACCAGACGGCCGAGATCAAAAAATGGTATGAGCTGATGATCAACATCCGGGCCGAACAGAAGATCCAGGGCGTTGATCTGGAGTCGCTTAAAAAATCACTCGACGATCATCAAAACCTTTCAACCTACCGGCTGCAAGATCTTGAAGGCCGCATCCGCGCGCTCGAAATTGAAATCACACCCAAACAAACCCAAAATCCACCATCACAATGATCCGACGACTAAAAAAGACCATCGCCGCAATCCCCACCATTATCAAGCTGTTTAAAGGAAAAACACCGCAGGAAGGCAAAGACATTGCCACAAGCGGCGTAACCAGCCTGGCCATTGCCGGCTACATCACCGCCGGCAAGCTTCAGATTGGAGAACTGGATGCCACCCTGCTCATTATCCTTGGAATTCTGGAAACACTTGGATATTTGTATGGGTGTGTGGCACTTTCCGTGGGCGCCTCGCAATCGGAAGATAGTCCATCTTAATATTTATTGCAGGAGCCGGGGGCTTTGGGTTTCCAGCTACCGTTTTTTAAAGAATATAAATATACTTTTGGCTTGACGGAATATCTTTGAAATTTTTTGATATTGTAAACTTATAAAAAGTTCAATTTATGAGTTTAATTTACTGGTCAAATTTAAGAGGCTACTATGCCCGCAACTGCACCTTAAACACCCGCTCGCCCTCGCCGCTTGCCAGATTAAAGGTGTGGGAATAAACCGAACTCCACGAGACGGTTACATCGTCAATCTGCCAGCGGTATTGGTCTATTGAGCCGCAAGATTTGTCCGTCAACTGTATCTGGCACTGAATGGTGGTGTTCTGCTGGCAACGTTGTTGATATTCAGCAGCTGGTCGTGCGCATCGTAAAAGTACCTAAAAACCCCCTTTTTACCCATGAAATATCACTGTCAGCCGACAGACCTGAAATTCCAATATTATCGGATCGCTTGGATTCAAAAATCAAGGATTTTCCATCAGGGGTGAGGTTTGGATGAGCATAGTAATACCCATCCCAGGTTAACACATGCCGGGTTTGGCTTTTACCATCCAGCATCACCAGCTCACCAAAAGGATTTGCCGTAAGCCAGCCTTCACCTCTAAGCCCTTCTACATAGACAACCTTGCCTTCTATTGGCAATTCAAAGGGTTCAACCTTTTGGCCACTGCAATTGATTATATTAATGGATAATAGAATTAAACTTGCCAGTGTATAGCTGCCTGTTTTTGTCATTTTACTGATTTGTATGGCCCTTTAATTTTTATCAAAACTTTGTGTCACATATTTTCATACCAGCGAAGCCATGATATTTTATTTTTTGAAAAAGTGAGTTGTTCAATTCTTTCTCCATTCATATCATATCGATAAAGATCTTGCTCAATATAATCTTTAGATGACCCAATGAAAGTCAAATACTCTCTTTTTTGATCAATTTTCAGATCCAGGATAAATAAATCAATTTCATTCAGTATCTTTGATTTAAAAATTTCCCTTTCCCCTGTAGTTACATTATATAAATAGAGATTATAATAATTTAAACCACTATATCTGCACGCAAAAAAGCTTCATGATTACTTACCCAATTGGCGGAATTACATGATAAAGTTTGTCCTTTTTCCCTGTCTAACATTAAATCATCAGAAATCATAATAGGTTTACCGTCCACTAAATCAAATAAAACTGTAAGGGTATTTAAACCTCTTACGATATCATATACAATAAAGCGTTCATCTCCCGACCATTCTATTACAGAATCACTTCTCGGAAGTAACTCTCGTTTATTTGAAAGATCAATTAATTTATCCTGTTGATAATCAAAAATCGATAGCTTCGTCTCTCCACCTATACTTCTAACCATTGCCAGTTTATTACCTGATGGTGATACTGCCGGGTTACTTATATCATTTCCGATATTTTCTATACCTAAACGATCAGAGAGAGTCTCGTTTAGGTCTGTAATCTTTTTGGTTTCTAAATCCATCACAAAAATATTACTTGGAACAGATAATCCTGAAATTCCAATATTATCGGATCGCTTGGATTCAAAA
>JBHJOO010000420.1:0-4152 GCA_050329675.1 Balneolaceae bacterium | reverse complement strand
GTATTAACCCGAACACTATCCATTTGAATTCTCAGTGAATCCAGGTTAAATCGTGATCTGTCAAAATCAATCCGAATTGTATCTAAATTCATCCTGATTTCAGGCATGCGATCAACATTAAATCTTGCAACAATATTAAACCGCTCGGGAGCTAATTCAGCCCTGTAAATTACTCCGAAACCTGAAAGATACAGTGGGTCAGGAGTGCGTCTTATTTTGAGTTTATTAGAATCACTCTCATCGAACGCTGATTTCAGAATATTTGCAAAAATTGCCAAATCAAGTGGTTTTTCCTTTTCATTAAAAAGATTTTCCGGCCTGATCTTGCGATTAAATTCTTGCTCACTGATGCGGCCCCGATTAAAATCAGTGATATCTTTTATATCAACAGAAAATGCCATTTTGGGAAGTGGAGAATTTATAATTGTCGTTGCATTCCCAAGAATTGAATAGGATGAAGGCCCCTCTCTCACAAGTGGTGTATCACCAAAAATGACCAGTATTCTTTCATTTTCCGGCAGATAAGTAACAGAAGATGTATAAACCCTTAAAAAATCTCTGATCTTCGTTTCAATTCCTTTTTCATCTGCTTTTACCGTACTTTCATCACCTGATGACCGGTGTTTGAAGTAAAGATTGGCACGCTCCTCGTCACCAGTTGTCACAACAAGAATCCTTCGCGACAACCGGTCTGGTACGGATAAAATAATCCCGTAACCCGGCTGGTAAAATCCTGAGATGTCATCTTTTGAGATATTCCGGCCATGGATCTGGAATTTTACTTCCGGGCTGTTTTCCATTTGGAACAACTCAGCCAGTATGGTTTTCATAATCTCCATATCGCGCTCAACTTTCCCGATTGTACTTTTTTCCTTTTGGGCAATAGCTGTGCTTATCATCACTATGAGTAAAAGTGCTATTGTAATCAGATATTTTCCAGTTATTTTCATAATCTTAATTCCTTTTAAAATGAAACCATACCGATTGATTTATTCCTGCTGAATGTTAATAGCATAAATCAGATCACTTAAAGCCTCATCGGTTTGCCTGAATCTGAAATACGTTTCTTCTTCAAGCTGGGCAATACCACTACCGACGAGCCGAAGGTCGTTCAGTCTCTGTTCCTCGAAATACCGGACTACTGTAGCTAGTACCTCTTCGAACTGTTCAGCTTGCTGCTGTTGTGCCTGCTCAACGAGACTTGCAGCCAGAATCGCATTTTCCTGTTGTATTTGAGACAGTAAAACGGCCACATCGTCCTCGCTTAAACCTGAGTCCCTTTGTTGCACTTCTGTTACAGCAGAACCAAAGGCTATCGTTAAGCCGGTTTCTGTTGTATGAATCCGGAGGCTGGCGGCCGAGGCAAGCAACACAGAGATTAGTAAAACAGCTGCCATCGCAAATACGGTTTTACCAGGTGTGCTTTTCGGGATCAAAACCTTTTTCGCGTCCTGCCACCAGGATAAAAACCGGCTGCTGCCTGGGTCGATAACCAATGTCCGGCTGGCTGGATTTTCTATTGGCATTTGCTGAAGCATACTTCTTGTTTCTTTCATTTCATCCAGTTCTCTTTGTAAATCCGGATGTTTATTCAGATATAATTCAAATTCTTCTTTCTCGTCCTTACTCATCTCATTGTAGAGATAATCCATTAATAGGGCTTGTGCTTTTTCCTTATTCATAATTCAATATTCCTTTTTTGATATTCCATTTTTTAAATATTTTGCGCAGGGCACTTAATCCGTAATACATTCGTGACTTCACCGTATTTTCAGGCTCATCCAATATTTCGGAAATCTCCCTGAAAGTAAGTTCCTCAAACTCCTTGAGTATGATTACTGTTCTCTGTTCTTTCGGAATTGCCAGCAGAGCTCTTTGTAAAAGTTCCTTCAATTCAAATTCTTCCAACTCTTCCTGGGGAGTATCGGTTTCCAAAGTAATTTTTGGTTCCGTCCATTCATCAAGCGATACCGACCTTCGCCTTCCGGCTCGTTTCAGTTCATCAAGGCAAAGATTATTCGCAATTCTGTAAATCCACGATGAAAACTTTCTATCGTCATCGAGGGTATCCATCTTGTGGTATACTTTTATAAATGTTTTTTGTGTGATCTCCATTGCTTCATCCGGATCTGCAAAAAAACGAAATGCAAACCGGTAAATTTTATCATGCCAGCGAATAAACAACGTATTAAATGCCACCGTATTTCCATTGCGGAAACTGCGTATCAGTTGTATATCTTCTATGTCTTCCGGTTTATTCTTCAAGTCACCTGCTTTTTCAATCAATTAACAGCGTTCAATCATACATGAAATGTCAGCTTAAACATGACAGGCCTTCCACAACCTATTTCACATGACATCGCTCTATGGGTTAGACGAAGTAATGGATAAAATAGTTTTACTTGATTTTATATTTATTTCATTCAAAACATATTTAATATACGAATGAACTCAGAAATGAAATCGCAACGCCAAAAATGAATTATACAGAAAAACCGGTTTGGATAACAGTGCATCGAAAGCTGCCGTCCAGTCGATTGGGCAGACACTCTCCATAGAACTTTATAAAACCGGTGTTTCCTGTACCTTATACCCCACATTTCTCACATCCAAATTTCTTGGCGAGAAATTTGGGATAGGGCCTTCAATTTATAATATAGCTGTAACTTCTACATTATCTATTTCCGGATGCTGTAAAAAGTATATATCTTTATGAAGTTTGTTTTCGAATGTGAAATTAAGGAGCATGTCTGATGCGATCTGAATACATATTGAATAAGTCAATATGGATTTTGAAAATCCTTTCTGCATTTCTTTTGGTATTTTTACTGTTTCCGGTAAATTTATTTCCGGCCATTGCCTATCCTAAGCCGGATAATGACGAAGAGTTGAAAGCGGCGCTCAAATGTGCACAGGAGTTATTTTACGCTATGGAAGAAGAGGCTTCTCTGGATGTCTATCTTGATATTCTGAAAGATTCCCCGGAACAATTTGATGCCCTGTGGAATGCCAGTTTTATAATGTCCCGAATCGGTTTTCGCCAGGAAACTAAATCCGCTCAAATGTCGTATTATGAAAAAAGCCTTGAACTGGCCGAAAAAGTATTGGAACTCTATCCTGATAGTGCCGAATCAAATTATGTAAAAGCAGTTGCACTGGGAAGAATTTCACATATTTCCGGTAATAAAACCCGCGCCAAGAATGCAGTGGACATAAAAAATCTGACTGAACGCGCTATTGAAATAGATCCGGAATTTGCGCATGCTTATCACCTGCTTGGAGTTTGGCACAAAAGTGTTGCGAATTTATCAGGGATTGAAAGATTTTTTGCACGGCTATTCTTTAGTGCAAATATCCAGGAGGCCAGTAATGAAGAAGCAGAACAAAAGTTAAAAAAAGCAATTGAACTCGAGCCGCGCGGACTGCTTTTCAAATTGGAATTAGCCCGGTTTTATGAAATAACCGGCAAAGAGAAAAAAGCAGTTCCCATTCTAAGGGAAATACTCCAAATGGATCTTGTTACACTGGATGATATTCAGCATAAAGAAGAGGCTGAAGAACGGCTCAGAAAATTACAAAGTTAGTCAATTGACTGCACGGGAGGGGCTTTTCATGTTTTTCAATTTTAATTCAAGGCGCACAGCCTCAGGTCGGGATTTGGATTCTATGTATCCTATCAGTCTCCAGGGGCCTTTGCCTTTGGTGTATGGGCTTTGGCCGGTGTTGTGTTCATGCAGCCTCTCCTGCAGATCAGAGCAATGGCCATAATAGCAGCGCCCCGATTTTTGCGATTGAAGCATATACGCATAGTATCTGCTCATAACCCTGATGAATGTTTGTGGTTATTGGTGGATTATGTCGGGGCGATCCCGACGCTTTTGTCGGGAAACCTGCGACCCTCCCGACACGCTTGTCGGGATGCGCTACCGAACTACGCCACGATTGCTCAGCCAATTGACCGCACGGGAGGGGCTTTTCATGTTTTTCAATTTCAGCTCATAACGCACAGCCTCGGCCCGGGATTTGGATTCTATATATCCAACCATTCTCCATGGGCCTTTGCCTTTGGTGTATGGGCTTTGGCCGGTGTTGTGTTCATGCAGCCTCTCCTGCAGATCAGAGCAATGGCCATAATAGCAGCGCCCCGATTTT
>JBHJOO010000409.1:0-3105 GCA_050329675.1 Balneolaceae bacterium | reverse complement strand
CATATTGATTTATCGGAAGAAGCAATTTTGTTAGGTGAAAAGTATTTACAAGAAGAAGTTGTTGGGAAAGACAGCAGAGCTGATTGTTTTCATATTGCGATTGCAACACTTCAAAAAGTAGATTTACTAGTAAGTTGGAATTTTAAACATATTGTAAATATCGAACGAATTCATGGGTATAATGCTGTCAATCTTAAAAATGGATTTCAAACGTTAGAAATAAGAAACCCCAGAGAAGCCTTTGATTATGAAGACAACAACTAAAAAAAAGTTTGACTGTGTAAAAGCAGTCCGTAAAGAACGGGACAGAATAGCGTCTGACACGGAAGGTATGTCTTCCAGCGAAGTGTTAGAATATTTTCGAAAGCGCAAAAAGAAAAAACAAACTTCAAAAGAAAAATCTTAAAGAATTGGGCTAAAATTTAGCTCAGACGCCCAATTACAAGCGTTTCCCCGAATAAGTCGGGGCAGGCTGTGCAGACCGTTTCAGGTTTTTTGCCGTATTTCAAAGTTGGCCATCCAGTTGTACAAACGCCAAACCTTTAACTGCCTAAAATGATTACAACCGGAAAAATAAAATTCTTTCTGCCGAGGGTCACGAGTATTCCCCAGGCAGGGTCATAAGTATTTCCCATCTAAAGTCTTTCGGAGTTGAGCGTCGGTTTTGTTTTTTTGGGAATCATTGACAATAGGGTGAATCCTGAAAATCGAAATACTGCCCGCGGGCAGATCCGGACGGTTCGAACTATGGATTTTGAAGAGTACATCGGCTACAGCCGGAAAATTGCTCTTGGTTTTTAATCCAGATAATTTGATCTTTACATCGACTCAGTGGGCTATTAGTGAGTATATGTGCAAAACCTTTGTTTAAAACATCTGACGGGTGGTTTTGGGTGGAGACCGAATCCCTCTCCCTCCGCAAAACAAGAGCCCCATTTGGGGCTTTTATTTTATTTACGCCATGTTTATTGTTATGAATCCGACTATAGATCGATAACCTTATGCAGCTTTTCATACAAAAAACGGTATTGTGTCTTCTGTTTTGTTATTTCTGTGCAAACTACCTATCAGCTCAGGATACTTTAAAAATTGATCTTAGCCAGTTTATTGAAATGGGGCTTCAAAATTCCGGCCAATTAAAATTTGAAAGGCGGGCTGTAGATTTTGCTGAAAACAGAATTGATGAAGCAAAAGCAAACCGTTTTTTGCCTTCCTTTGACCTGAGAACACTTCACGGACTTGTTCCAGGGGTAAAAAGCGACAGTATTTTGCCCAGCGGCAGGCCGCTGCCCCGTAACGCACTCTTCCTCGACCCAAATCTTGAAAATGACTTTAATGATTTGGGAATATTTACAAGGGTGGATGTAAATGCCGTTCAGCCGATCTATACATGGGGAGCTATCAAAAATGCCGTTTCAGCAGCTCGATCTGGAGCCATTGCAGCTGAACATCAGCTGAATTCTAAAAAATCGGGGATGGAATTACAGCTTTTCGAACTCTACTTCAGTTATCTTTTAGCTCTTGAAACAGAACGTATTCTACAGGATGCAAAAAATGAGATCAGAAGAGTCGGTGATGCGCTTAAGGAAATGCGTGATGAAGGGGATCCGGATTTTGAAGAAGCAGATATGTTCAAGTTTGAAATCTTTGAATCTGAATTTGAAATTCAAAGAATGGAAGTTGAACAAGGTAAAGATTTTGTGAAAAGAGTTTGGGAATATGCGCTCGGTGATAACCGTGTGGTTTATGAACCGGAAAATAATTTTCTCGACCCGGTACCGTTTGATATCATGGATTTTGAAGATTATAAACGCATTGCATTTGAAAAGCGGCCGGAACTTTTAGGGGTTGAAGCAGGAATGGATGCAACCAAAAGCGCTTTTGAAGCCAGAAAAGCACAAAATTTACCCATTATTTTCCTTGGATTAAATGTAAGCTATGCAACAACACCAAACCGTCCCAGGCAATCAAATCCATTTATAGTAAATAATACCAACTTTTTTTCTGCTGCATTTGGGTTTGGTGTGCGTCAAAACCTGAATTTTTTACAAATAAGATCGGAGGTAGATAAAAGCAGGCTGGAATACAAGCGGATGGAAGATTTAAGGTATGCTGTGTCGGACGGTATAATATTAGAACTTAATAAGGCCTACCGCGAAGCTGTTATAGCAGAGACCAAATTGAAACAAATAGAAATTGCACTGTCTATAACCAGAAATTGGGTTCGTCACGAACAATTGAACTATGATATCGGTTTTGGAAATCCGGATAATCTGATTGAGTCAATACAAAAAGAATTAGAATTAAGGGTTGAACTGAAACAAAGTGTATTTGAATTGAATAAGAAAGTAGCAGAGTTATATAAAGCATCGGGTATGCCGATAACACAATTAAATTTGGAATAAAATGAATAAATATTTAAAACAGTCAGTTATACTGCTTCAAGTCATCTTTTTTGTTTCCGGCGGGCTCTTTGCACAGTCGCAACAGGATGAGATAAAAACCTTATTGGAATCAAGAGATCAGGAAATTAAGGAAATTCTTGGACCGGAAGGTGATGATTATACCCAGGAGCAAAGGAACAGATTAAAAGATATTATCAATGGAATTATAGATTTTGAATCAATGGCATCGTATGCCCTGGGAGAGACATTTAATGAAATTTCAGAAGATGAAAGAGTTGAATTTGTATCCCTTTTTTCAACGATCATCAGGGATAACTCATTGAACAGGCTTGATATTTACAGAGCCGATGTAAGCTACGAAGAAATAAATATAACCAACGGGAAGGCTAAAGTCAGAACAATAGCACAACTTGAAAATGTCAGAACCCCGGTTTTTTATGATTTAAGACTTGAAGATGGAGAGTGGGTTATTACAGATATGATCATTGATGATGTTTCCACAGCAGAATCTTATAACAGGCAATTTCAAAGCATCATAAGAAAGAGAGGTTATGAGGCGCTTAAAAGCAGCCTTGAACGAAGAGCAGCAAGGGCTTCTGAAGCCTCATAAATAATAACTAGTGTTAAGTCAGATATGAAATGTCGGTCGAAACCTGTCAGCACCCACTGGATCTGACAGCGTTGGGTTTTGTGAGAAAAT
>JBHJOO010000087.1:0-2268 GCA_050329675.1 Balneolaceae bacterium | reverse complement strand
CCTGAAGAATAATACCTGCCAACAATCCACCTGCAGTTGTCAGAAGTGCAATTTTAATACCACGAGCAACCAGGCTCGGTGAAATATCAGCTGCCGCCTCAATTGCATCAAAAGCTTCAATCATACCAACAACCGTTCCAAGGAATCCGAGCAGTGGTGCAATTGCAATAAATAATGCAAGCCAAACCAGTCCTCTCTCGAGAAAACTCATTTCAATGGATCCATAAGTTGTAATGGCTTTTTCAGCAGCTTCAATTCCTTCATCGGCTCGCATTAAGCCAGCCTGAAAGACGGATGCAACCGGGCCCCGTGTTTGAGCACATAGTTCCTGAGCCGCAGGAATTCCGCCATCCTGAAGTGCTTCCTGAACATCTACTATAAATTTTCGTGTGTTAATATCTGCAAGATTCAGTGTAATAATTCGTTCGAGGAAAATTGCGAGGCCCAGAATCAGTGCGATCAATACAGGCCACATCCAATCTCCACCCTCGTTAAATTTTTCAACTATTACATTAAAGAAACCAGCATCTGCTCCAGTTTGAAGGAAGAAGAGAGCTATAGATGAAGTCATACCTTTTACTCCGCGTTATTTGTTTTGGTTAAGGACTTTAAATTGATGCAAAATGATAGATCATTTCATCTTAAATGTCAAAATTGGATTACAAATTTATGAAAAAAAAATATAAATCCACTAAAAAGTCCTGTGTTTATTTTTTTTTAAAATACTGCTTCCATAAAATGTCAAAAAACAGCACTAACTACAAATCTTAATGTTTGAATTACATCACTTCCCGGCACTGTACGGCCATCATACTGTAAAGTGCCCCTTAAAAAGGAGCTGAAACGATACGTACTATTAATATTCCAGCTAACACTAAGCCCCCTCCCGGAACCTTCAGTTAGTTCAAATTCACCAAGACTTGAAGAGGTTCCTCTGAGGTTTGTGTTCTTTATCTGCAGCCGAATGTTATTTTGGAGCGCGTTGAAAAGAAACAATCTTGTTCTGTTCTCAATTTTAAAAACATTGGCTTTTGCGGGTGAATCTGCAAAAAAAAGATCTTCTTTTTCCGAGTAAGAGAGTCTTGTTTCGTTTTCAGTAGAACGATTGACAAAAATTCTGATACCCGGTTCTATAGACCAGCTTTTGATATCAAATCCACGGCTTGCAAAACGGCTGCTTTCATGTTTATCTGTCTCATATTTTACCAGTGATAACAACCGTAAAGTACTGTTAATCTGATAGCTGCCTTCAAGTTCAAACAGGCGTATCGTTTTTTCTTCAAGGCCAACCGAGCGCTGAAATAGAAAATCACTCCCTGTAAACCTGAACCTCAGATCTGATCTGTTTTCATCATCCGACCAGTTTAAATCCTGTTGTAAAATTCTCTGTCCGCTTATCGTTGTTTCCTCATTTCTTAAGGCTGATGAATTTAGCAAATACACTTTTCTTAAATCGGATTCTGTGCTTGTTTCTCTGAATTCAATTAATGAATTCCAACGAATTTGTCTGATCACTGATAAAACACCTGTATTTTCAGATGAAAATAGTTCCCCGAAATTAATCCGGTTTCTCAATCTCACATTAAGGTCAATCACTGGCAGCAATTCATCAGAAGGGATAAATTGCCTTAAAAAAGTTCCTTCATTCGGATTCACTTCCGGAAAAAACTCATCTATTTGTTGTACTCCGTCATTATTCAAATCCCTCCATACAAACTGTCCGAGTTCCGGCCCAACTTCTATAAAGCTTTCCTGTAAGAGTGCTCTGCGTTCTGTGTTCGCTTCATAGAGCAGTTCCCCTTCAATTCCACCGTCCGAAACTAAATAATTGTTGACAGAGCGCAGCAACACGCCGCGTGATCTTGCTGTTTGTGCTTCACTTAAAAAAGCTTCCTCAGTGTCTTTTTGCCTGAATTGAACCTGATTTTGACTTCTGAAAGCATTGGATGGAATAAACGTTAAACCAAACCTTTGTGTATTACTCACAGATTCCTTTCTGATTTCATTTTCGAGAGCTCTTTTATTCAGACGATACCCCACACCCCCTGTCAATGATACTGTTCCTAAATCAACACGCACACCGGGATTCAGATCATAAAATTCAATGGAACCGGCCAGCAAAGAATCGTTCAGATCCCGTTGTGTTCTTTTTTCAAACTCCCAGTCTAAAAACGGTGTAACGCTGCTTGTTCCAACCGGAAAACTATAATTTGTACTGCCAATTTGTTTAAACCAATTTCCTTTTTGTTCGTTGAAAAAATCGCTGCT
>JBHJOO010000384.1:0-2083 GCA_050329675.1 Balneolaceae bacterium | reverse complement strand
TGTTTAAAATCAGAAAAATCCTCCGGCCTGAGTTCAACCACAATTCCTGAGTTGGCCGTCGCTCTCGCCCTGCGTGAAGAAGACCATCCATTCGTTACAATTTCATCGGATTTGGTGGCACATGGAGCAATCACACCGCCTGGACACATGCAAAATGAATAGACTCCGCGACCATGAATTTGTTTGGCAATGTGATAGGGGGCAGGAGGCAGCCAGGGGCCGCGATCGTTACAATTGTATTGAATGGAATCGCTCAGGGATTGCTGATGTTCAACACGCACCCCCATTGCAAATGGTTTCAGTTCTATTTCAATTTTTTTACTATACAGAAGTTCAAAGATATCTCTTGCAGAATGCCCGGTTGCCAGTATCACATGACTTGCATGAAAACGATCTCCGTTTAAAGTAGTTATGCCCCTGATATGATTATTATAAAGTAAAAAATCCGTAACCCTGGTATTGAAATGTATTTCGCCTCCATGGGCTTGAATACATTTCCGCATTGTTGAAATAATGGGAGGCAGTTTATTAGTACCGATATGCGGATGTGCATCGATCAAAATATTATCAGAAGCACCGAATCCGACCAATAACTCAAGTATTTTTCGAATATCCCCGCGCTTTTTTGAACGTGTGTAAAGTTTTCCATCCGAATAGGTACCGGCGCCGCCCTCGCCGAAACAGTAGTTGGAATCTTCATTTACAATGTGATGAACATTGATATTTTTCAGGTCAGCGATCCGATCTCTTACATCCTTGCCGCGTTCAAGAATCACCGGCTTTTTGCCCGATTCAATCAATTGCAGGGCAGCAAACAAACCTGCAGGCCCCGCACCAACAATGATGACCTCTTCGCAATTGCTGACTTCAGGATAATCAGGCAGCTGAATGGGTTTATCAACGAAATCTTCATTGATATAAATTTTTACTTTCAGATTTATGATAACCTGTTTCTGTCTTGCATCGATGGAACGCCGTTGTATCTTTACGTAGCGAATATCATTCACAGGAATTCCCACTGTTTCAGATACGTGGGTTTTAAGCATTTCGGGCTTCGCTGCTGTCTCAGGTGATACTCTCAATTGAAGTTCTTTTTTCATATCAGGGGATTGTACTTTAAAAGATAATGTAAACTGTTGATATTAATTTTTATCTTGGGAACGATTAAGAACATAAAAAGAAATAATGGGGATATTAGAATTTTTATTGCTTTTGCTGATTGCAGGGATCTGCGGTTCCATTGGCCAATCAATTGCAGGATATAGCCGTGGCGGATGCGTTGTCTCTATTGTAGTAGGATTTATTGGAGCCCTCCTTGGCACATGGTTAAGTACACGGCTTGGTTTACCTGAAATTTTCAATATTCAGGTAGCAGGCAGTTCCTTCCCTGTAATCTGGTCGATCATCGGTTCGGTTATTTTTGTAGTGATCGTGAGCCTGCTTACCAAAAGCAAATAGAAGGGACGTACGGGCTTGTAATGGCTGGTGACAGGTTGTTTCGAAAAGCACTTAATTCAAAACTAAATTCAGAACTCCTGACTCCATATTTAAAAAACAAGGGGTTACAGAGATTGCTTCGTAAAACAGAAAGTCGCATTTTGTCATAAAATGTCTGTTAAGCAAATGCAACACTCTGCCACAGTCAGTGAGATCCCTCCACTTTGTCCCGGGCAAAACTCGTTGCCCAGAAGTGTTATAAAGGCCGGGACGCCGGTCGGGATGACAACGGCGCTTTGGGGCAATGCGCGGCGAGCTGGTTCCATGCCAAAACAACGCTTTTCCCGCGCCGCGAGCGATGGATGAATCCTGGCAGGCGGCGTAGCGCCAAAATTTGGTGCAGCAGTGGGTTGGATACGCCGCCCATGAATAAAGCGAAGCCTTTCATTCCGCCTGTCCCGATGCTTTTTATCGGGGACCGAATCCCGACAGTAAATGATTATGCAATGAGCAAGGTATTTACACTATCGGGAGGAGTGGAGCTCATTTTTTGAACGCGTAAGCGCTCCGTGCGTTAGCGATTCCCATGAAATGAAATCTCCTCGTTCACAGCTTGAATTAGGAAAAACCTACACAGACAACTACA
>JBHJOO010000579.1:0-10714 GCA_050329675.1 Balneolaceae bacterium | reverse complement strand
AATACATTCATTGATCAATCATTGTGTTCAATAGAATATAAAATAATGGATCTGCTCTGACTAATGTAATTGTCTCAACAAAGTATTTAACAAAGTATTTTAAATGATAATTCGTGATGATTGATTAATGGAATTTATAAAAGACTGTAGCGCAAACAAACTTATCTGGTATAAGTTCATAAAATACCGTATCAGATTCCGGAGCAAAAAATTCGGCTTCATGAAAGTAAAAGGAAGCTATCGAGAAAAAGCCTGATAAATAAACAAGCAGTGTAATTTTCGCCGATATTTTTTCTGATCTCTGATCTTTGTTACATAAGAGCAAAAAATACTCATAAGATTTTTATTAAAAATCCAATTATTCAATCAGGTATATCAAAAATCAGAACCCGCATGGGTTACAGCAGAACCAAAAAAGTAAACCCCGGAACGATCAATTCCGGGGCTTTATGCTTAGGTTTCAGCATTTAGGAGTGACTAAATTTAACTAACCAGATAGGGACTAATCTTGGTTTGTTCTTACTTACAAGAGAGGTGAATAAATAAAATGTTACAAATTAAATTTCTGCAAGCTGCCTGCCAAAGATATGCGATGTATTAATAGAATAGGCCATTTTACAAGTGCGGGCATAAAAGTTTAAACTTACTTTATATCTGTTCCATGATTCTGTGATTACTTTGAATATTAAATCATTAATTTACATTAGAGATAATTCAAATAGTATAAAAAGGCTGTGAGGCAGATTATGAAACGGCAATTTAAAACATCTTCAGGAATCATCTTAATTGCAGGACTGTTGTTAAGCGGATGCTACACTCAAATCCAAACAGTTCAGAAAGAGAGAGTTGAAAAAGCTCCGAAAGCACCACTAAGCGAACGGATAGATACCTCCGAATTGGCTAAGGAGGCATATATTAAACAGGAAGCTGAAATTGCCGACGAAGAAAGTTATATCTCAGGTTATGAAGATGGTTTCGAAGATGCAGAAGCTTATTATTACAAGGATTATGAAGCGGCCCGGTTTTATGATAACCATCACGCATCTCTTGGCCACCGGTCATCAGGTATATACTATACAAACAGATTTTACGGTTCGCCATATCATCATCCGGGATATTTTACCGGCTTTCATCATCCGGCTGCGTTTCATCACTATCCCCACTCACGATTTCGCTTTGGCATAGGCTTCGGCCATGGGCATCATCGACACTCTCGCTTCTCATTTGGTTTTTCATCATTTCACAGGCCGCATCATCATTCAGGATTTCATCATGGCAGTGGTTTTGCAAGTACAACAAGAGGTACGAACAGATTTAGAAACCCAAGGACCGGAGGTTTGAGTTCCAGGGGAACTGCAGGAGACCGCAGGGTAAGAAGTAATGCAAGATCTTCAAGTGTTCAAAGTTCACGATCGGCAAATATAAGAAATAACAACCGGTCGTCATCACTGCGAAGTAATGCAAGAAGTGCCCGGACAGGCTTAACAGATCGCAGAACAAATGTAAGAGACCGTGGTTCAAGATCAACACGTGTCCGCAGCCGCTCCGGTATACATTCTCAAAGAAGTATACGATCAAGCAGAAGCCATCGTTCAGGAATCAGAAGCCGTGGAAATGTGCGCTCCTTCGGCAGGTCTGCTTACCGATCAGGCAGATCAGGATCAGTAAATCGCCGCGGATTTTTAAACCGGTCTTCACGATCAACTATAAGCCGGGGAAGCCGTTCCATAAGATCCTCCCGCGGAACAGTGGGCCGGTCTTCTTCGAGATCGACAGGCAGATCAGCCAGAAGCTCGGGAAGCCGAGGCAGAAACAGATAGTATAGTAAATACAGGTAATTCCGGTTTATACCCCCAATTCAACCGGTTACCTGTCTTATAAATCCCAATTTATCAGCATTGTGAGGCGTAAGTATGAATACCTCAACTCTAAAAACAGTACTGTTATTCCTCCTGTTACTTTTAGTGGTAATACCCTTAAAAGCTCAAAATGATAACAACCCAATATTATTCAGCAACCAGGCCATTCTGCTTGGTGATCAAAGACAGGTTAATGATCCGGTTAGTATGATTCTTCCGGGAACAGCTCTTGCATCCGGCTTTGGATCATTCCTGGATAATCCGGCTGCAGCAGCACTATTTAATGAGAGTTTTATTGAAGTGGGTGTTGCATTCAGAAGGGTTGACGAAGACAGCCGGTTTCTCGGAAACAAACAAAATTTAACCGATGAACAAACCACCGTCTCAAATGCCGGTTTTGTGTATAAAGTCCCCACAAAAAGAGGCAGTTTTGTACTTGGAGGAGGGTTTAACCAGCAGGAATTCTTTAACAGAGCCCTTTCTGTTAGCGGCAGAAATCTGAATACAACCATTACCGATCAGTTTAAAATACCCGGAAATACGTTCGAAGATATTGCCTTTAACACATTTGCTATAGATTATGGCGATGAAGAGCAAACCTTTCTTGAATCCATCTTCAGAATTGGTACTGATTTTCCCGGTATCCGGCAGGAAGCTGAAATTACCAACAGAGGATATAGCGGCGAGTTCGCCGGGTTTTTTGGAATGGAATTTCAGAAAAACTTTTTTGTAGGTGTAAGCCTTGGTGCAACATCAGCAACATTCAAATTTAACAGAACTTTTCTCGAAATAGACGAATTCAACGACTTTGACGGTACATTTATCGATTCGAGCGGGGATGGTGAAGGGGATACGGATATTGATTCAGTTCTGCTTTCCGATGCTGTAAGATCGGATATGACCGGTTTCAGAGCCCGTATTGGCGCCATTTATAAACTGGCCCCCTGGCTGAATATTGGAGGCAGCTATACCTTCAGAAGCCGGCTTAATGTTGATGAAACATTCGATGCACGCATTTTAACCACCATGAACAATGGTGCGGAGTTTGAAGATGAAGTTTTTGGTGATTTTTCCTACCGGATCTCCTTTCCGTCAAGAGTGGCAGCGGGGATAGCCGTCGATAACCTGGCAGGATTCTTTACTGCATCCGCTTCTGCTGAATATGTACAGTTCAGTAATACCAGAATCAATTTCAGGGACGATGCACTGTTTGAAGAACAGAGACAGGATAACAGATTTATATCCGAGACTTTTGATGATGTGTGGAGTTACCGGGGTGGCGTAGCGTTTGCATTTCATGAAGTTTTTACCCTGCGGGGCGGGTACGGCTACCAGCCATCCAGGTTTAAAGACGGCCGGGACAAAAGAGAAATGTTTTCAGGAGGAATCGGAATTGGCTTTTCCGATAAAGCACAATTTGATGTTGGCGCACAGTTAACTACATTTGATGAAACATCCACCGTTTTTGATTTTCAGGATTCGGACGGCAGTATTCGTTCCGAGACGGCCGATCGCGATATTGACCGCATTCAGGTTATCGGTACTTTAAGGATTAAATTTTAAATTTGAGTGAAGCGCTCCGAGCCAAAGGCGATTCTTCCCGAAAGCGATAAAATCGCACTAAATCAAGTGAATAACTCCGTCGGGATTGAGCGTAGTTCATCAATTCAATAGACAGGTATACATCTTTTGATGGAACGCAGATGACACTGATTGTGCAGATTCACACGGATTATTATGGTTACAAACATCCTTTATCAGTGATCATCAGAATTAAAAACATAAATTGCTTCATTCCCTCGAGACCCTTCTGATATATAAACATTTCCAGCATCATCGATGTCAACATGTGAAATACGGCCAAACAGTACATCTTCAGAATTACCAATAGTAGAAAGTTCAATCAAAGTAATTGACGTTACAGGATCTGAATCAAACTCATATACGGTAACATTATCAAGAGATTGAATGTAATCTGGCAACTCTTCAGATGAATGATTCGAACATGCTGAAGTATAAATAAATGCTATTGAAAATGTGAATAATATTGAGATCAATCTCATTTGAAACGACTCAGTTTAATTGGGTATAACGCCCTGCGGTTTGTGCTGCCGAGCCTGTGAACGTTGAGTTGATTCGGTAGCCAGAACCAGTCATCACGAAACCGATTATAAGTGGTGATATTATAAATCAATGACATCCAATGGTTTAGCAGATCGCTCAGGAAACGAACGAAGGATCTGCTTGTCTATGGTTATCAGTTTGATATCTAAGTCTTCTGCAAGACTGATGAATTCACAGTCGTAGGAAGAACAATCAGATTTATCTGCAAGATTATAAACTTGAACAGAATTAATATGAAACTCATGTTCTTTCATCTGATTCTCTGCTTTTTCAGTTATTTGTATGGCTTCCGGCAGATCAATAAGTTTTTTCCTCATGTAAAGAATAATAACGTTCCTGAATTCACTTTTCCACAAAACAGGGGCAACCCATTCCGGATCCCATTGAAATAGCCGCTCGCATAGTTCCGTATGATCAGATGGTAACCAAAAGTGAGCGAGGATGTTTGTATCAACAACAATCATGGCCTGCCTTGATCAATGGCATCCTGAATCTCTTCGGCAGATACACTCCCTCTGACTTTTTTCCTCATCATCCTGGCTTGATAAAGAATTTCATCAGATGAAACTCGCCTTGGATCAACAGATCGCTCCAAACAGGCAATAATTTCACTGTTCATGCTGCGATGTTGGGCTTCGGCTTGTTTCTTTAGTTTGTTGTAAATAGAATCCGGTATGTTTTTAACTGTAATGCTTGGCATGGCTATAAGTTTCGTTATGGTGTAAATATGAAACTAATAATAGAAAAGAAATATTGCAAATGGATTAGTCACATAACACCGGTTGTGCAGATTCACACGGATTATTATGGATACAAACATCCTTTATCAGCGATCATCTCACTAATCTGTGTTAGCTGCGTTCCATCATCCCGGGAAATAAAACTACTTTACAAGCATCATTTTCCGGGTCAGCTGTTCACCATTTTGCAGGGATAGCCGGTAAAAATAAACACCGCTCGAAAAACCGGATGCATCAAATGAAATGGTATGTGTTCCTGCACTTCTTGCTTCATTATTTACTAAAGTGGCAACCCTTTGCCCCAATACATTATATACATCAAGATTTACCTGTTGTGCCGATGATAGAATAAACTGTATCTGGGTGGTCGGGTTAAACGGATTTGGAAAGTTTTGTTCCAGAGAAGCTCTCTCAGGAATCTGAGAAAATGATTCGTCATCCGTGCTAACCGCTTCAGAAAACGAAAATCTGGTGGAAACGGGAAAGTGATCCGAGGTGGTTGATAAAAAACTGCCTATAAACGATGGGTTCTCAACCCGCTCCGTTCCTTCAAAGTAATCGGGGACGAATTCAGAATTAATAGTAATATGATCGATCATAGAAAGGGTTCGAAAGGATGTAGCTCCCTGTTCACTCAGGCTTTTTGTGATTACAAGGTAGTTATCATCATCTACAAAATTTTGATAGGGTGATACCTGATTATCATAGGTGGAAACGGTGACGTCATCATTGTAGTCACCGATAAAAAGTACATTATCATTCAAATGGTTCGCATCAAGAAAATTTTTCATCTGGTTTGATGCATTTACCCTGCGGTTGTAAGATTCCGCGTCAGCAAATGCTTTTGCGTGAATATTAAACGAATACACTTCCCTTTGTAATCCTTCTATCGTAGTAATAAACCGGAACATCAGCGGCAGCCTGCCGTTTGCCCAGTCGAACGAAATCATACCCTGTGTTATTAAACCGGAATCAAGTGAATCAACCGTTGCCCGCTTGAATAAATAGGCTGTCTTCTGCTGCTGAGTAAAGTCAGCTTCGAAGCCGCCATATGCCTCAAGTTCATCTGCCAGCCGGTGAAACTGCATGGAATTGGATATTTCCTGAAAGGCGTATAAATCGGCATCCAGCGTAGTAATGACGGTTTTTACATTTTCAAACTGAAGTTCGGTATCCGACGGCCCGTTAGTCGGGTCGCCAAACCACTCAATATTCCAGGTAACCACATCAAATGTTTGATCTTTCGGTACATCATCTCCCGGAAATTCAAAGGGTTCCGCACCCATATCTTCCGCAAAACGGGGCAGAAGCTGAACCACCCCGTTAAACCGGCCAACAACCCCAATTATATCAACAGCACCTTCCGGAGCCTGAACCCCGACAAGATTTGTACTATTGTCAATTCGCAGTTCGGCAGTGGCAGTTCCGTCACTAAAATTATGGTTTGTTCCACCCTGGAACGCCCCTGAAAAATCAATAATTGCATCCTGAATTCTTACCAGTTGCCCCTGAAAATTGCCCGAATTCATCTGCTGGGCGGTAATCACAACAGGCTCAACGATTCTTGGATCTTCTTTAATCAGTTCAAAGGTAATATTGTCATCATCATCGGTTGCCGCTATTTGACGTAAGAAGGTACCGGGAGTACCGCCAATCGGATTAAACTCCGTCATCGGCCCGGTAATAATGAGTGAATCTCCTATTTCGGCCTGTGAGTGCATGGGAGTCCAGAAAGAGGCCAGCCCGGCAGTCGCATCCTGAAAGTAGGCAGGCCCTTCAAATTCATTTCCCACTGTAATGCGCCCGGCAACGGTTACACGCGTTCCGAATGGTACTTCCCGCGCCTCTGCGATAGTAATCAAATCAGGAATCGGAAATGTTTCTCCGAAAAGGTTCAGTTCTACAACCGGCTGGTTTACAGCATTGCTTGATATCTGCAACAAGCCTTCGAACTGTCCTTCGGCATCTGGTGTGAATTCAAGTTCAAATTCGGCGGATTCATTAAAATTGAGTGTTGTTGTACTTAACGCGCCAACTGTAAAAACACCTGAATCCAGGACAGATACATCATTAATTACAAGTTCTTCCGCCCCTCTGTTACGCAGCCTCACTGTTTTGGAAACAGTATCACCCGGGTTTGTAAATGGAAAATTAATATCACTTCCCGTTTCAGTTTGTTGTCCATCCACGAAAACATCAATAGTTGGATCATCTTCGGCTTCAAGTACCTCCACGAATACCTCTGCAATACCAATCTGTTTACTTGCCCCGGACGGCTCACCGCGGTCGCTAACCCAGGTTATCCTGATTTCCTCACCGGGCTGTACATTGAGTCCTTCGACTGTCGTTTCCAGTATTTGATCTGTTCCGCCTGATGTTGAGTAAAAAAGATCAGGTACGGTGGTATTATTTACAGATACCGTCCACTCGGGTGAACGGCCCTCACCAACTCTTTCCACTTTTCCGGTGTAAGAGATATCAACCGAAGTAATCGTTTCACCAGTATCATTTACAAGTGTCAATTCGACCAGAAGAACTCCCGTTGTACCCGTGTGCTGGTATCCCAAAACATTGCTGTTTCCACGAAAACCACCTGTATTTCCTGTTCCCCAGTCTCCGTTATAGGTGCGGTTGGAAGCACTGAAACCCCATTCATTATCTGCCCCAAACGAGTTTACATTAGACCCGACACCAAAGACAAAAGATGAAAAATCCTGGCTATAGGTGCCTGTAAATAAAGTTTGAGCGTCTGACTGAGAAGTAAAACCCAAAAATAAAAAGATGAGAACAGATAAAAGAGAGTTGTAACAATAATTCATAAATCAGGATTAGATTGAATGTTTTCTAATGGAAAGTACCAATAAAATGAAACTGATGTGTTTAATCAATGTAAAAAACGAATCAGCTATTAAGAGGATATTAAAGATTCAGATGCTTATATTTTCACCGGAATGAGTTATTCATGTAACCTAAAACAATATCGCAAAAATTTACTATAAAATGAGAACAAAGAATTTTTTACCTCTACTGGCCTTTACTTTACTATTTCCCGTTTGCACATTGGCACAAATCAGTGATGCCCCGGAAGATGCACGAACCTATATCGTATCCCCGCAACACGGAGCCGTTGTACCCACAACGTTTACTGTTGTGTTTGGTTTAAGCGGCATGGGTGTTGCCCCTGCCGGACAAAATGTGGAGGGCACCGGGCACCATCATCTGTTAATTAATGTGGATGAGTTACCGGATCTGACCAAACCGCTTCCAACAACCGATCAGGTTCGACACTTCGGGCTGGGGCAGACCGAAACGGTTGTTACACTTCCACCCGGCAAGCATACGCTTCAATTAATTTTAGGTGATTTCACGCACACACCCCATAATCCGCCGGTAATGTCGGAGAAAATAACGATATACGTTTCCGGGAAATAGGTTATTGCAGGCAAAAACAATACTGTGATCCGGAAAATTTCCCCTTTGAAGCTAACATGTTTACGCATCTTTTGTGTGGATCTATTCTTATTTATTCCGCAATAAGCCCTTGACGGATCGATAGGCTCCTCATTTCCCGACCTGACACAAATATATACTCCGGTTCACCAAGCGTTCCTGCCGGAACGCCCTTTTCGGGTGGTAATTCATGTTTTGAGCTACCAACCAATTGTTCCGACGGAACATTTCTTTGCCATATTTATCCCGTTAGAGCCTCGGGGTTACCTGCAGAAGGTTTGTTCAATTTACGTCCCGTTCAGGGACGTTTGGTTGGTAGCCCAAAATAGGTGACCCTGATTTCCACGTTCCGGAGGAACGTTTGGTGATTTTTTACCTAACTCATTGAGAAATAACCAAATAAGAAATTGTGTATACAAGGTAGCTTCAAAGAGGGAATCTTTTATCGGCGTGAAAAGCTCGTTATTTATTATCCGATATCCGGTATTCCTCTTCCTTTAGGTTTTCCGGAAGCTGTTTTGAGGTTTTGGCACCCAGTTCGCGCAGCATTTCAACCTGGCGAATCACATTTCCCGAGCCTGTACTGAGCCTTGTTACAGCTTCATCATAACTCTCCTGTGTCTGACGGATACGATCACCCACTTTGTTTAAACTTTCGGCAAACAGTACAAATTTATCGTAAAGTGCCCCGCCGCGGCTTGCTATTTCCATCGCATTTTTATTCTGATACTCCTGTTTCCAAACATTTTCGATCGTGGCAAGTGTGGCAAGTAGTGTGGTGGGACTGACAATAATTATATTTTTATCAAATGCCTCGTTATATAAATCCGGTGCGTTTTGCATGGCAAGGCCGAAAGCGGGTTCAATCGGGATAAACATCAGAATAAAATCCGGTGACTGGAAATCATAAATCTGGTGATATTTCTTGTCACTCAATCCCCGCACATGAGCGCGCATGGATGTGATATGCTGTTTCAAAGCCCGCTCCTGATCAGGTTTTTCATCAGCGGATGAAAATTTTTCATAAGCAGTCAGCGATACTTTCGAGTCGATAATCAGGTGTTTACCGTCCGGTAACTTCACAACCACGTCCGGCTGCAGGCGCCGCCCCTCATCAGTTGTGTGGCTTTCCTGTATAAAATACTCCCGGTCCCTGGAGAGCCCTGACTTTTCCAGGATTCGCTGCAAAATTACCTCACCCCAGTTGCCCTGCTGCTTGCTGTCGCCTTTCAGTGCACGGGTCAGGTTTTTGGTTTCCTCGGTAATCTTCTGATTCAGTTCAAAGATTTTTGTGATTTCACCCTTCAGCGTATTTCGTTCCCTGGCTTCCGTATTGTAGGTCTCCTCCACTTTTTTCTTGAATTCTTCCAGCTTTTCCCCGAGCGGATTCAGCAGCCGGTCCATATTTTCCTTATTCTGTTCGGTAAACTTCTTTGACTTTTCATCCAGAATTTCATTGGCAAGATTTTTAAACTCAGTGCGGAATTTCTCTTCCATCTTTTGCAGCTCCTCTTTCTGTTCTGCCAAGCGTTCTTTCAGGTTTCTGTAATCGGCATTCAGTGCTGCCAGTTGTGTTTCAGCGTCCTGTGCGCGCTGGCGTTCACTTTCAAGTTTCCGGCTTGCTTCCGACTCCTCCTTTTCCATTTCCAAACGCAGAGAATGCAGCTGTTCTTCCAGGTTTGCATTTCTCTCTTCAATACGTGATTGTTTTGTTTTAGCCATAAAATAGGCAATTGCATATCCTGCTGCGAGGCCGATTACGGTTAGAAGAACAACTGTAATATTCATGATTCAATTAATTTGATTTTATTAATAGTGAGTTGAGCGGAGCGCTCCGGGCTTGGCGATCCCTCCTGAAGGCTTTCGGGAAAATCTATTCATTGAACAACAACTCTGCGTCAAATTCCTGTACCAGGTGCCAGCGTAGTTTTTCCGAATCAAATACTATGTGAAAGTAACGCTCCTCCCGCGTTTTTACAACGTAATGATAGTGAACCGAGGCTCCCACCCGTTCGCGGTGCGCCTGGCGTATGGCGGCAATTCTGTGCTCTGTGCCATCCGGCAGTTCAAAGCGAAACGGTGTGATCGAATGTTTCAGGCGGGATGACTTAAACCCCGCCACTACATTATATACATGAATTCCGGGAAACTTTTGCTCTTTCATCTGCACCTCTGGTTTGTGTTGAAATATATATTACACATATATCATACATATATCAATACCGGGAGTCTGAAAATGTTGTTGATTCGTTTGTTCACTGTAAGGCATCTCTGTTTTTTATACCAATTAGTGACGATACCTGTGCAAGTCTGAAATAACAGTACTAAATGCGATCTCCCAGGCTGAAGGCCTGATGCAGCACAGCCCCAGGCAACGCCCTGGGGAAATGTGACAGATGTAACTCAGCCAGGCTGTAAGCCTGATGCAGTTTGATCTGTGAATCATTATAATTTTTCCAACAGGCCTCCAAAAAAGAGCAATAATAACAAACCAGGATACTGATTGAATTATATCAGGATATACATCCAAATCACACTCAG
>JBHJOO010000327.1:0-2918 GCA_050329675.1 Balneolaceae bacterium | reverse complement strand
CGGTAATTTATCCATTTTCTATTACTTACAGTATTTCGGATAGTCAATAATGATTATAAAATCATCCTCAGCCACAAGATTTATCTATTAACCCGAACACCACATCCAACTCAGGTTTATTGATAACTCAACTTTCACAATCACTTAAAACAGGTCTTAGTTTTATCAACCCATTTGTTTCGAGCGAGGTCTTCCGCAAAGACGAAAGACTCTCCTCTCAAAAAAGAACGCGAATAGAAATGCAGCCTAAATCGCCTGGCCAAAAATTGGAGCATCAGGATAAAATACAAGCCATGCAAAGGCGAAGTAATCACCAAATATGGTCGGCTCAAGACTTTTTCCTTTCATCGGGCCATCGGTTGCCTTGCCTGTAATATTCCAAACGCTATTGGTTTGTTTGTCCCTGATTTCACCGTTTTTATATTCAAACTCAAGGGTTTGTCCTTCGATTGTCGAAAAGAATACTCCGGTTGAACCATCTTCTCTTGAACTGTGTATGTTACTTTTATCAAGAGCCGATACAGCACCTTCGGTATGGAAAACGACGATATTCTTACCGCCAACCTGATCGTTGATCACTTTTCTCTCCTGCGTAATACTGTAGGGATAGGTAATGACTTCATCATCTATTCTTACGCCAATTACTTTTTCCATGGGTTTCATCCGGTCAGAAGGCTGGTCTCTCAGTGCCCACGGATTACTGTTAATGTCATCATAGCCCACATAAGGATTTTTGCCGTAGTCACGTCTGTGGCCGGTATCTCTGGAAAGAACTTTACCATTCGGATGAATTTCCCTGAATTGTTCAAATGAAATAAGCTGGCTTGGTATAATTTTTAGTTGATCACCCGTATAATCGCCAACATGTGCTTCACCTGAAAATTGCTGCCACAAACTTTCGGTTTGCCGGTCGTACATGATCATGTCGGAGTGCCGGAGAAAACCCGAGACTCCAAATTCAAGCACATCACCTCTGTGACGCCGGTCGAAAGTAATAGCCGAATAGCAAAGCGGGCAAAAAGTTACCAGTACCGGTTTATCACCAAACCAGTCGTTTACCATTTCGTGCCACATAAGAATTTGAATAGGATATGCCCGTGCCTCCCCATCAATTTCAACCAGCACGACCGGCTCTTTGTCACGAAGCCAGCTCGAGGCTTCTCCGGATGTTATGAATTTTGGGTTGTCAATGGAGGGAATACCATCCTTTGGAGGGCCGCCTCTCATCAATTCATTTAAATCAATATTCTTTTTATTGGTATTTGTGCTCCATTCATGTCCTAATTGAGCGTGAGCATCCGAAAATGAAAAAATCCACAAAAACATTAGAATACCTAAAAATGCTACTTTACTAAGTGTTTCCATAATCTTTAATGAAGGTTTAATTTTAACTTTGACTATAAGTATATGAATTGTAATATCTCTACTTATAACAAATTCATAACAACCATCTAATTAATTGATAATGATTCATCTGTAAATTTTTTCATTTGCCTGTATGAGATTACATTCTTGATTCTGTAATTAATTGGTATAAATTCTTCTGGATAAATATGTTATGCATTTTGGCAAATTAAAAAAACGGGCAAGGAATATTCTTATTTTCTTTGTTTTTTCCACCATTCTGCTTGTTGGTTTGTCGTGGGCGGTATTTAATATACTGTCTGCCTCCCAATCGTTTATTTCCTATCACTCCCTGTGGACTCAAAGCCAGCAGCGGGCCATTATCCATCTGATTTCTTATATGAATACGGAAAATGAGCAGGAATACATTTATTTCAGGGAGTCGGTAGGTATAATGAAAAATATTCAGGAAGCTTTGTACGAGCTGAATATGGATGAGCCGGATATCGAAGCTGTTGAAGCACATTTAAGCCTGGATATTGTAGACCAGGATGAAATCAATAATGTGATACGTTTATTCAGCCTGCTAAGAAAGTTCGAGAAATATCAAAAAATATTTAATAAATGGGAAAATTTTCATCAGCAGGTTGAATTATTTGATGAGCTTGGTGAATATGTTTACCGGGAAGTTCAAAGCGGGGATAGAAATTTATCTATAAATGAACTTTTAAATTTGGCAGAGGGATTAAATATTATCCTCACGGAAGAACAGGTGCTTCTTTTAAGTGAATTCAGATCTATTTCGGTTTTTATTAAAAAAGCATCTTTATCCATTATTATATTGATCAGTTCATCTCTTTTAGTCATTGGATTCTTTTTATCCCGAAATTGGATTAACGGGTTTGAAAAACTTCAAAAAGTGAACGAGGAAAAAGATGAACTTGCAAAATTTCCAAGTTTGAATCCAAACCCGGTTGTTGAAATCAGTGGTAATGGCCGGTTAAACTATTTAAATCATTCAGCGCAAAAAAGATTTCCGGAACTTGGAAAAAAAGGTATGGCTCATTCCTATCTATACTCTCCGGAGTTTATGTTTGATCCGGCAATGTATAAAAATTACAAGAGCCGCATCAGGGAAGTTACCATAGGGGATACTATTTATGAGCAAATTATTTACTATCTGCCGGAAGTTAATAAGTTTCATATTTACGGATATGATATTACGAAGAGAAAAGAGTCTCAAAATAACCTGAAAAAAGCTCTTGAAGAAAAAGAAGTCTTATTAGCTGAGATTCACCATCGGGTTAAAAACAATTTGGCAATTATTGCAGGACTGCTTGAGCTTGAATCGGACAACACGGAAAACCCTGAAACTCGAAGGGTAATGCAGTCAAGTGCTTCACGGGTACTTTCGATGGCATCGGTACACGAACAGCTCTATGCGAATAAAAGTTTTTCAGAAATTCCGTTTTTGGATTATGTAAAAGAATTGGCAGTAAAACTACAGCAAACGCTATCTTCAGAAAATGATGCCCAAACCATTGAAGTGAGCGGAGATGAAGTAGTTTTGAATG
>JBHJOO010000528.1:0-2909 GCA_050329675.1 Balneolaceae bacterium | reverse complement strand
CCTAAATGAAAATGCCGTAGG
Source organism: Balneolaceae bacterium (assembly GCA_050329675.1). Taxonomy (GTDB): domain Bacteria; phylum Bacteroidota; class Rhodothermia; order Balneolales; family Balneolaceae; genus CAYVBJ01. The sequence continues at coordinate 2,888 of JBHJOO010000528.1, read as the reverse complement.
TATGATTCACAAATGAGGTTTGAAACTAAAGAAAATGAAAACAATGATATCAAACAAACGAATTGAGCCGTACCTTACGGCACTCAAACCAGGGCGGTCTGCTTTATACCCCCCCGATTGAAACCGGAGGCTAAGATGTTATTCGTGTCTGACGACACTTTGGAGCTACTACATCAAAGAGCAAATTTTCTTCTATCTCATCTTGAGAAAATACTTCCGGTCTATATTCTCGACTTCCAGAACTTGGGACTTCTTCTTTGATGAAGAATCGCAAAAAATGTGATCAGCTCTTCTTCATTTACGAAATAAATAGAAAAGAGAAATCTGATGATGAAGTGGATATCGGTTTAATTCTGCAATTTTAGTATCTAAACATCGCATGAACTCTTTGCCTAATCCCGGCTCTTTATCTTCATACCACTGGAAGGCATCATCCAAATCTTTCTGTGCCTTTTCGGTAAGTATTAATGGTACAGACACAGTAGTTTATAAATATTTTTGCCGGACTTCTTCCCAGCTTGATCCTGATTGTTGATCCTGCTCCAGCGTTTTAAGTCGTTCTTCAATAATTGCTTTGTGATGCTCTGGAACTTCTACTTCATTTGGGTCTGATGCAATAGAATCCCACAAAGCTTCAACCAAAATCAACTTTTCGCTTTTATTGAGCTGTGATAGCTCGTCAAGTAATGCCTTTTCCATTGTCATGGCGTTTATTAGTAATAATGAGCTAAGTTGATTAAAAACGCGGAGGAAAGCAATTCATTGAGTTTAAAATTTTGAAGAGCATGATTGGGAACTTAACATTTTATTATAAGACCGATAAAAATCAACATTTCTTTTAATTAGATAATTAAATTTGTAAAAAGTCAACTATGTTTCTCTGAAATAATTGTTGGATCACGAATCGGATAGCTTAATCATTTTTTAACTCATGATTTAAAATGAATTAAGCCACTGAAATTCTTATTATGTTGTTTTGAAACTTCATCTACTTTATTTGCTTCTTATTACCTTATGCATACTCAACTTGTTACAGACAATAAATACCTGAATGATTGTGTAAGTCGCTTGAATCATTCCCCCGAAATCTCTGTAGACCTGGAATTTGATAAGAATTATTACCGGTATGGTTTTAATCTCTGTCTCATTCAGGCTTATGCCGGAGATATCTGTTACCTGATCGACCCTCTGAGTCCGGAGCTGGATATTGATCTCTTCTTTCCGGTTTTACAAAATGAACATATTCAAAAGGTGGTATTTGCCTTTGGAGAGGATTTACGCCTGCTCCACTCTTTGGGATGCTTTCCAAAGAATATATATGATTTAAATTTCACAACAAGCCTGCTGAATTATCCCCCATCCTCTCTTACGAATTATATTTCGGACGTTCTGGGCATAGACACAGGTAAATCATCCCAACAAAGTAACTGGTTTAAAAGGCCGCTCTCGGATGAACAAATGCAATATGCCGCACAGGATGTACTGCATCTGTCAGATCTCAAAAAAATACTTGAGAAGGAAGCACGAAAAAAAAATATAGATGGATGGATTGCAGAAGAAAATGCCCTGTTTGACAAATTGAATTATGCCGAAATTGAGGATAACTCCCTCTTTAAAGAAAATGATAAAAGAAATTTTTCGGAGTTTGAATGGCACCTGTTTAAAAATCTGTTATTACTGCGTGAAGAACTGGCCAAAAAATTTAATAAACCCGGTTTCAGAATCATTTCAAAAGATATTTTATCAGACCTGGCAAAAAATACCGGGAATCCGGAGCCACAGATTTTTGCTCAAAAGCTTCAAAATAGTGATATCCCGGCTGAAGAATTAAAAACTCCTTTTTTAAATCTCTGTCTTGAAGCCCAAAGAGAAGCCATGGCTATGGGCTTGTCAAAATCTGAACCGGCTGCTAAACCTCTCAGCAAAAAGGAATTTTTGGATCAGAAAAAGCTGAGGGTAAAAATGAATATTATAAAAAATAACTTTTTAAAGCCGGTAAAAAACCAAATTGCAAAGGATTATGGATCCGAAGCTGCTTCATTTATACTTAGTAACCGTATCATGAATGAGATCATTAATGGAGAGCGTGATATGGTTTTAAATTACAAAAGTGACCTTATACTCACGTATGCCAGAAAGCTTGGAATCGACCCGGAAGAGTATTTCCCCGATTCTTTTCTGTTTGCACAAACAAGGGAGTGAACATCTTGGTTAATTTTGAACTTATCTCAAAACCCGGCTGATTTGCCGCACGGCCTGTCGAATACGCTGGGTATTCTCAACCAGGCTCATTCTTATATGTCCCTCGCCGGCCGGGCCAAATCCGATGCCGGGCGACACGAGAACTTCGGCTTCATTGAGCAGCCGCTTTGCAAACTCAAGGGAACCCATCTCCCGATATTTTTCCGGCAATGGCGTCCACACAAACATAGCTCCGCGTGTACGGGGTATTTCCCAGCCGCTTCGTGCAAGGCCTTCTGCAAGAACATCCCGCCTTTTTTCATATTTGGATGCAATCTCCTTCACCTTATCCTGTGAATCGCGAAGTGCCGTAATGGCTGCCACCTGAATCGGCGTAAAAAGGCCATAGTCGAAAAATTATTTGATTCGTTACAACAATTCGATCACATACCGGTTTCCCAGGCAAAATCCACAGCGCCAGCCTGCCATGTTATACGACTTGCTCATGGTAAAAAACTCCACCGCAATTTCTTTGGCTCCATCAACCTGTAATATACTTGGTGCCTCATACTCTCCGAAGGTGATATCTTTGTAGGCAAAATCGTGAACAATAAAAATTTGTTCACTTTTACAATACGCTACAACTTCTTCAAAAAAAGAGAGATCAACCGTGGTTCCGGTCGGGTTATGCGGGTAGTTCAGAAAAA
>JBHJOO010000248.1:0-4049 GCA_050329675.1 Balneolaceae bacterium | reverse complement strand
CTTTTCTGAGCCCGGGAGGAGTTCCGTCATCCGGTAGCTGAACCACTTCTTTTATATCGATATAATTTGTTTCAGAAATTCGTTTGGGGTCACCGGCTACTCGCATCAAGTCGGCATCATGAACAACAACCACGATGTCATCGCGAGTCCGCTGAACATCTATTTCTATTATTTCAGCTCCAGCAAGAATGCCTCTTTCAAGAGCAGAAAGTGTATTTTCGGGGGCCGGAGGAGGACCCGCTCTGTGAGCAACGACTAAAACGGTATCCGGTTTTGGCAGCTGATCGATTAATAATCTGCTGGATGCATAACTTGCTATTAGCAGAAAAAAAATGAGCAGAAAAAGGCGGGCCGGTTTTACCCAATAGTTAAGAAGTTTCTTTACTTTATTAGATAGCTTGGCTACGCCGGGTGGGTCAGAGGCCTGTTGATGAAGATTTGTATCTTCGAAGTAAAATTTAACAAGAACTGTAGAAATGAAAGAAAATCCGGTAAATCCGATAATGGAACTGAGTAGCTGAGATCCTGAGATATAAGCACCCGTAACGATTAAAACCGGGCGTAAAGACATTGTGAAACCGGTTAGCTGTTCAAGTATAAATGTTGCGGAAAAAAGAAAAAAAGCATCAACAGAAAACCTGACAAAAAACCAGATGATTATTGAAAAGGTCATGACCTTTAAAAGACGAATTGTTCGATTATTGGCAAGTTTCCAGGAACATTTAAGAGCGGTACGAATTCCCTTATGGCCATCAAGATATGCGGGCAATGCAAGAAGGCTTCTGCCTGTAATCCAGGCAAAAACTATAAACCATACTAAGGTATAAAATCCGGCTGAGTAAATAGAATAATACCACTCAGCCGGTTGTGTTAATAAATAGTAGTTGATATCGTGATCACCCAAAAAAATATGATAGATAAAAATATATCCGGTGATGAGCGGGATCAGTAAAATTATCAGGCAGACAGCTGTAAAAGCACATAATTTTAATATTGATGGCATATGCGCTGCAATCCGGAGTATTACCTGTTGAATAGCAGCAGGTTTTCCTTCCATGTCGTTTCTTACAATTTGGAATATTCCGGCAAACCGCAGAACAGTTATTGTTAGAATTACTACAATTGAAAAAAGCAGATATGTGATGCCAACCGGAGTTACAAACCAGTTTAATAATTCTTCATTGCTCACTACGAGCCTTTCGCCTCTGAATATGCTCCATCCCAGAATAGCGGAAGTAATTGGCCCAAATATAAAAATCCCAAATGCCCAGACAAGAATCGTCCAGACGGCCATTGGCCGCCAGAGGTGAATCATCCGGCGCCATGAAGACCTGATAATTTGATCGAATACTGCAGTTCTCAGTGGCATAATCAGATAATAAATCAATAAAGGGAGAAAAGGAAAAACGGATATTTTGAAGGATCTGAACCAAGAAAGCTGCTTATTTTGAGAAAAAAGCTTAAAAAACGACTGTTATGGCATTTAAAATCTTGGCCCGCGCCTTCCGGTTGGTGATGTACTTCTTTCAAGATTATTCAGTCCCGGTAATTTCTGGAAAAGGCTTTGAACCTGCCCGCTATTAATGGATAATCTGAAAAAAGCATACTGGAAATCGCCAAATGGATTAAAATTGAAGGTTAACGTCCATCCTTCCATCCGTCTGACCATATTAAACTGCGATGGTGTAAGTTCATCTTCAATAATATCATAACCAATCCTTGTTCCGACGCTCCATTTAGGTGTAAGGTTGAACTGGATGTTGTCTGCATTGATGATTGCCCGTTGCTGCGCTTTTTGCTGAAATCGAAAACGCCAGGAGTAATTAAAATTAATTGCCACATTAAAAGGTGAACTGAAAGGCTGAACAGTTCTGGTATTGAAAGCCGTATCAATTTCCCTGAAAAGTTCCTGGTCAAAAGGATCATAAGGCCTGTAAAAGGGTGTTTGAACTCTTGGAACCCTTCCACCTCCTCTGAAATTATATCCTAAATTTACATTATAACTGATAGGCTGGAGTATTTTATTACTTACATTCCATACAAAAGTGTTAATTTCCCTGCCCTGTTCATCCCTGGCGTAAAATGAATATTCTGCAGAGGCTCTAAAGCGAACGGCACCAAGAATCTGAGAAGTGAGATTCATACGAACCCGGCCAAAATTAAGACTATCGGCCGCAAAGTTGTAATTTGAGTTGATGGAAAAATTGTCAATTAACCGAACATTTTGAGTGTTGACTTCGCCGGTTGAGTCGCGTTTTACAACTTTGGTTTCAAGAACATTACTTATTCCGAAACTTACATTTCTCTGCTCACCTGCACTTGGCCCTCCAAGTATTCCGCGTTCGAAAATTGAAAATTTTTGCGTATTGCCAAGTGTATCCGATTGAACTTCGCGAAAAAACCCGAATCTTTCCTCACTAAAGTCTGGTCGAAAATTAAAACCGACAGTAGGCCGCAGAGTATGTCTGAATCCTTCCAGATTTCCGATTTTGCCCCTGGAGACACCAAAGATAGTGGTCGAAAAATTAACTCCCATATTGTATTCACGGGCAGTAGTAAATCCGTTTACCCGGAATGTTTCTAACCGGTTTGTTTCCTCATTCAGTTCTTTTCGAATGGTGGATGGATACCAAAATTCTGTAATGGAAAAATTGGCACTAACATTTAAAAACTGACTTGGTATAATCTGAGCAACACGTACATCTGCATTTTGTCTGAATCCAAATTGTATATGATCATCTGTTCCGGTTGCCTCCCTGAATTTTGACGGACTGAAAAGGGCTTCCAGAAAACCAATTTCTGCGGTATCGGCATCGATAGGGCGGAAGTTGAAGTCGGATCGAAATGTATTCCTGTAATCAATTGATATCCTTTCGTAAAATCTTTCGCCGCCTGGAGTTGGAGTGCGTGATTTAAAAGGTGAAAATTGGCGGAGTGAAAAATTCATATCCGGACCTGTAAGTCTTGTTGAGTTATTGAAGAAATCCTGATTCATCCGCGTATTTAAGGTAAAATTATAGGTATTCTCAGGATGGGTATATCTGTAATTAATACTTGAATTGGCACTTGTTTGAGCTCTTTCATCCAAATTAAAAGAATTTCTTCTGAAAAATTCGGACGTTCTGAGATTGATGTCTGCAGACAAATTGGCAAATGGCGAAAGTGTTTGATTATGCCGGATACTTAATCTTCTGTTTTGAGTCTTGGTAAAGTCAAGATCAGATGGCTCGAGACCACGCTCCTCTGAAAATCCGATTTGAATGGACCCGTCAAATTCATTTGTTTTCCGATATTGCAATCGGGAGTCATTAAAAAATGTTCCAGATGTAAAAATATCAAAAGAAGTCTGAGCAGTAATAAAATCATTGAAATATTGAAACCATCCAAGATTTTGAAGGCCGATACCACGTGATGAGGTGTTTTCGACTACATAGGTTGGCTCCAGGAGGCCTGATCTTCTTCTATCTATATCAGCCGGGACATATCCAAAAGGAAAAATTAACGGGTAAGGGATATCAAGTATAAAAAGCTGCGCATTCGTAAAGAATATTTCTTCCTGATCTACTACTTTCATTCGTTTAGCTTTCAGGTAATAGTACATATAATCCGGATCATTGGTTGAATAGATACCATCTTCAATAAATACCTCAGACTGATTTCTGTTTTTAACTTTGGTTCCAATTAGATGGCCATCCTGAACAGATATTTCTGCCACTTCAAACTTGCCGCGCTCTGTTTCGTAATTAAAAAGTATACGGTTGCTCTTCAGCTCCTGATTCCGCTGGCGAAGGATGGGGTAAGAAAGGGTATCATCAGGAGTTTCAGTTTGTGCTTCAACCTCATTCCTGTCGATGTATAACTGAATTTTCCCCGCACTTAATTCACCGTTCTCATGACGAACATTCGCAGATCCAAATAATAGCCCGGTCCTTTCGCCCCTGAAATTAAATGTAAGTGAGTCTCTTGCACTGAATTGAACCGCATCCTTGGCAAGTTCACCTTCTGACCTTCTTGTGGCTGGCCTCTGAGAGAAGCCGCCGGGTGGGCCG
>JBHJOO010000011.1:0-15444 GCA_050329675.1 Balneolaceae bacterium | reverse complement strand
CTCCGTCGGGCCCGGCATTGTAGTCAAACCCCCGATCGAACTGGGTATTTAAATTTATATTGGCAAACAATTTAAAATCACTGTCATCTTTGCTCAAGTCGTATATAAAACGGTTTCTGATCGCAAGCCGGTCATCCGTTTTGCGGGTGCCTTCATCTTCGATACGAGCTTTCCCATACCTTGTATTTAGCATGAACCCGTATCCGAACTGATTTATTTTGTGTTTCGCGATAAATGTTGATCTTCCGGTTATACTCACAGTGTTAACCCCGCCTTTTGCCCAGTTCGAAAAAGAGGCCTGGGAGCCGTTAGCCCCGGCATTCCAGCTGAAGTTCCAGCCGCTAAGTGTATCTTCAAATACGATTGTTTCCTGGGCTTGTATGGATGTAAATGTAAAAATTAAACATACCGATAGACATAGTCTCTTTAGAATCATGATTTTTTCTGTTTTAGATTACTGGTTAATTGTTTATTAAAATTACTTTCCCCGGTTTTTCATTAGTAAACTCAAGTATCACACGTTCATTCAATTTGGTCGGCACTTCAATCCCCGTTACAGATGCATGAACCGGAACTTTTCTGTGGCCGCGGTCAACCAGCACTGCGGTGTAAATCGTACTTCTCTTTTCAAGCCCGTTTAAATTCTTGAGTGCATTAAACATGGTTTTCCCGGAAAAAATCACATCGTCAACCAAAAATGTGGTAAAATTGTTCCCGTTCAACTTTTTAAGCAGTTCTGCCGATGATCCGGGCTCGTTATCAACATTATACTGCCAATGCCTGCACGGATCGTTCACAGTATCTATCTCATCAATAACCGACTTGATCATGGATGCAAGATGATATCCTCTGCTATTCAAACCAATCAGAACAGTATCCATCCCCTGAGACAATTCAAGAAGCTGATACGACATTCTCTTGATGGTTCTGTTTAGTCGCTTATTGCTCATCAGTTCTATGCTCTCATTAATAGCGGCCATATTTCATTATTTTTAAAAATTCAAAGACATATTTTACTGTAAAACAGTATCTTAAACTATTGATAATTCAGATCCCTGCAAAGGCCGGAATTCAATAAAAGAACGTAAAGTTACTGTATCCACTCCATGAGTAAATGCAAATCAGAATATAAAGAAGAATTATTACAATGGATCTGGGAAAATAGAAAATTCCGGCAAACCGGCCTGAATCATCTCTACGGTTCTTCCCTGAAAGTCCTGAATCCCGGTACCCGGAATACTGGAAACGGGCCTGATTTTTCAGGTGCAAAGCTTCGAATCGATGATCTGCTCTGGAATGGGAACATTGAAATTCATACCCATGAAGCAAGCTGGTATACCCATAACCATCATCTTGATCCCGGCTATAATTCGGTTATACTGCATGTTGTTTTTCATCTGGCAAAAAACGGTGTAAGAGCCATGCGGCAGGATGGCACACAACCTGCCACATTTCACATCGCCCCTGCCCTTGAAAATGATCTCCATCAATTGCTTGCCGAAAAACAGAAACATGGGATAGAGTGCAGCGGCAAGATATCTTTTATAAACCAGGAGGCATTCCGGAAACAGGTTCAGAAAGCAAACAAAGAGTATTTTGATTACAAAGCCAATGAATTGATGAATCATTTCAATCCCCGTGATGTTCCGTCCGAAGCCTGGAAAAAAATGCTCATTATATCACTTTACTCATCACTGGGTATTCCCCGAAACCGCCATCCGATGGAAACTCTTGCACTTAAATTGATTGGCCGGTTTCATAAATCATCCCCTGATTCTGCACAGGTTATTGAAAATTTTGCACAAAAAATTGCTTTCCATGATGATCCGGGCATTACCTGGCTTTCAGGCGGTATGAGGCCGGCGAGTTATCCGTCCGTCAGGGTTAAGCAGGCTTCTGCCCTGCAATATGTAATTATGAAAACACCGGTATCCATGATTCTCGACAGCGGTACCGAGAGCTGGGATTTATGGAGAAGCGAAATTACAAAATCCCATCGTACAGGAGAGCAAACCGATACCCTGTTAAAACTCACTGTTTTCTATCCGGCAATCTATCTTCTTGGAAAACTCTTCCATTCAGAAAAACTGGTAAGAACCTCCTTCACCGAATGGGAAAACGGATCCATTACAATCCCGTCAAAGATTCTGAAGAGCTTCGAGAATGCCGGGTTTCAAACAGATTCATTACACAACAATCCGGGATTAATTCATCAATACAAACGCTACTGTACAGAGAAGAACTGTACAGGTTGCGGGGTATTTAAAAAAGCAATTCTGTCTTGATTGATAATGAATGACTTTCTATCTTTAAAGTCTGTCAAATTACCGATTTGCCCGGTCGTCTAATGGCAGGACAGCTGGTTTTGGTCCAGTCAGTGGGGGTTCGAATCCTCCCCGGGCAACGCCGATACAGTGAAAGGATGCCAGCGTGGTCATCCTTTTTATTTTAAATCCATTGATTTTCCAGAAATTTGGACACACCACTTGCTATATTTGCGGGGAGAAGCAACATTGCATTAGCCAGAGCCATAGCCGAAAGTTATGGTACTCAGTTAGGCAATGCGACGATAAAATCCTTTTCGGATGGTGAACTCTATGTAAAATATGAACAAAGTATTCGTGGCGAAGATATATTTATTATACAGTCAACTCCACCGCCGGGTGACAATATCATTGAATTGCTTTTAATGCTGGATGCTGCCAAAAGAGCTTCCGTAAAACGGGTTACTGCTGTAATCCCCTACTTCGGTTATGCCCGCCAGGATCGAAAAGACCAGCCCCGTGTTTCCATTGCATCCAAACTTATGGCAAATATACTCGTTGAAGCAGGAGCCGACCGGATATTAACCATGGATCTGCATGCAGCACAAATTCAGGGATTTTTTGATATACCTTTAGATCATTTGTATGCAAGCAGAAATTTTATTGAATATTTCTCCGACCACCCGGTAGAAAACCTGGTTGTGGTTGCCCCTGATGTAGGCAGCCTGAAAATGGCCCGATCCTACTCCAAAATGCTCGGCGCAGGTTTGGCATTTATCGACAAACGACGGCCCAAACAAAATGTAGCTGAAGTCATGAATATTATCGGCGAAGTTGAGAATAAGCATGTGCTGATTGTTGATGATTTAATTGACACCGCCGGCACCATAACCAATGCTGCCGTAGCTCTCAAGAATTACGGTGCGTTGAGTATCCGGGCCAGCTGCACACATCCAATACTTTCGGGGCCTGCTTACCAGCGAATTGAAGATTCACCAATCGACGAACTGCTTGTAACCGACACAGTACCGCTTCGAAAACCGTCAAACAAAATTAAGGTATTGAGCGTAGCCGGTATTTTTGCTGAAGCTATTCAGCGAATCCATACGAACGAAACAATCAGTGCTCTTTTTGATGATTAATTAATAATAGTAATAAAAATGAAGAAACCAGAGACTTACGAACTTGAAGGAATAAAGCGTGAAGCAGGGAAAAAAACAGCGTCACAACTGCGTGATGAATTGCGTATTCCTTCTGTGCTTTACGGCCCTAAAATTGATAAAAACATTCACTTTTCTATAAGTGAGACAGATATTGACAAAATTTTATCTGTGAGCCAGTCCAAACTGCAAAAACTTACAATTGACGGCGACACGTACAATACGCTTTTAAAAAGTGTTGAATTTGATCCGGTGACAGACCGTGCTTTGCATGCAGATTTTTATGTTCTGGATGAGGAAACACCGGTATCACTTCGCGTGCCAATCCGTCTGACGGGTGTTGCAAGAGGTGTGGTAGAAGGAGGCGGACGGGTATATCAGGCACTCAGAATTTTACGTATTAAGGTATTGCCTGAAAAAATACCTGCCATGTTTGAAATTGATATCACCGATCTCGATATCGGTGATTCTGTTCATGTCAGTGATTTAGAGATGGAAGGAATTATACCCATTGATGATCCGTCTCGTACAATTGTATCTATCACTCCGCCCAAGTCTGAGGCTCTCTTCGAAACAGCAATTGAACCGGATGAGGAAGAGATCGAAGAAGAACTGGCTGAAGGTGAAGTGGCTGAGGCTGCAGAAGGAGAAGATGGTAAAGAAAAAGAAGTTGCAGAAGAAGGTAAAAAACCGGAAGAAAAAGGCAAGGAATAACATTTTTTGCCCGGCTATGAAAAAGCAGGATCTATGTCTTTAATTGCGGGATTAGGAAACCCCGGTGCTGAATACACCGGGACTCGTCATAATGTGGGCTTTGATCTTGCAGATCTTATTGCCGGTCATCTTTCATTGAATTTTGAACCCGGTAAAGGTGCGTATGAAGTTGCAGAAGGCCGGTTCAAAAGCAAAAAATTTGCCTTGATCAAACCAACTACCTATGTAAACCGGAGTGGTACAGCGGTTCGCAAAGCGCTGGCCAATTACGGGCTGGAGCCGAAAGAGTGCCTTGTTTGTTATGATGATCTTAATTTGCCTGCAGGAACCATCCGTTTAAGGGAAAAAGGCAGCGCAGGCGGGCATAATGGTATTGCAGATATTATTGACAAACTCCAATCCGATCATTTCCCACGGCTCAGAATCGGGATTGGAAATGATTTTCCCAAGGGAAGACAATCAGATTTTGTACTTTCCCCTTTCACCGTAAGTGAAAGGAAACTGATTGATGACGCTTTGGAACGTGCTTATGAAGCCGTTCTGCTTTTTTTAAGAAATGGAATTCACCTTGCAATGAATGAATACAATTAACCGATAATTTTTCATGACACGGCAAATTCATTGCAGCAATTAAAAATGAATTTTTAACTACCAATAATCAATAACCAAAACACTAACTATGGTTTCTACAATCTTTTATCTAATCCCGGCAGCGGGCTTGCTGGCACTGCTATTTACCTATATTAAATCGAGCTGGGTATCCAGGCAGGATGTGGGTAATGAAAATATGGCGCGAATAGCCGGCCACATACATGACGGTGCCATGGCTTTTCTGCGGGCTGAATATAAAACACTATCCATATTTGTAATTCTGGTGGCAATCCTGCTCGCATATCAGGGCAGTGTAACGGCAGGTTCATCCTATATGATTGCCGTTTCATTTATCGTTGGTGCGGTTTGTTCCGGCCTTGCCGGATTTATCGGAATGAAAGTGGCTACAAGAGCGAATGTCCGCACAACAAATGCAGCGCGTGACAGCCTTGGTAAAGCTCTTGAAGTTGCTTTTTCGGGTGGTTCCGTTATGGGGCTCGCCGTTGTTGGCCTCGGGGTTCTTGGCCTCAGCCTTCTATTTCTGCTGTTCGGATGGCAGTTTGCACTCGATCCCAATGCTGCACCTGTTGATGGCAAAAATCCGGTTCTGGATCTTGTAATTACCATCATTACGGGATTTTCATTTGGTGCTTCTTCAATTGCTCTCTTTGCCCGTGTAGGCGGCGGTATTTATACGAAAGCAGCAGATGTCGGTGCTGACCTTGTTGGTAAAGTAGAAGCCGGAATACCGGAAGATCATCCGTTAAACCCTGCAACAATTGCCGATAACGTGGGCGATAATGTAGGTGATGTAGCTGGTATGGGTGCCGATCTTTTTGAATCTTTTGTAGGTTCCATTATTGGCGCCATGGTTTTGGGTGCTGTATTTTTCGGTATTTTTTCCGCGGATGCAGATGCCGCTTTTGGCGGTTTCAGCGGTGTAATATTGCCCTTGATGCTGGCATCTGTCGGTATATTGACATCCATAATAGGTACCTTTTTTGTACGGATAAAAGAGGGTGGCGATCCACAAAAAGCACTGAATACCGGCGAATTCGGTTCCGCTATTTTAATGGCCGTTATCTTCTACTTTCTGATTACATGGATGCTGCCATCTTCCTGGAGCTATAATGATCCGCTCTACGGCAGGATTTTTGAATATACCTCATTCGGAGTATATCTGGCTACGATAATCGGCCTTTTTGCCGGTGTTGGTATTGGATTGATCACCGAATATTATACCGGATTTGGCAAAAAACCGGTTATCGGTATTGCTCATCAGTCATTGACAGGGCACGCTACAAATATCATTTCCGGCCTTGGAGTAGGTATGATGTCAACCGGAATCCCTATTTTGATCATTGCCTTTTCAATTATGGCATCCTTTCACCTTGCCGGATTATATGGTATCGCCATTGCTGCGGTGGGAATGCTCTCCAATACCGGAATTCAGCTTGCTGTTGATGCATACGGACCCATTTCAGATAATGCCGGTGGTATTGCCGAGATGGCTGAACTGCCGCCGGAAGTGCGTGAGCGTACCGATAAACTGGATGCCGTTGGTAATACAACCGCTGCCATTGGTAAAGGTTTTGCGATCGGTTCGGCAGCCCTTACAGCTCTTGCACTCTTTGGTGCATACATGACATCTGCCGGAATTACAAGTATTGATATTTCAGAAGCGAATGTAATGGCCGGGATTTTTGTAGGCGGCATGCTTGCTTTTGTTTTTTCCGCATTATCCATGAATGCAGTAGGACGTGCAGCCAAATCGATGATTGAGGAGGTTCGCCGGCAGTTTACTACGATTCCGCCGTTGAAAGCGGCTCTTGAAGTTATGCGGAAAAATGAAGGAACCGATCAGAAAGAATGGTCTGATGAAGACAAAAAAACATTTGATGCTGCACACGGCACTGCCGAATACAGCAAATGTGTTGAAATTTCGACCAAATCTGCTCTCAGGGAGATGATTCTTCCGGGCTTAATGGCCGTGTTGGTACCTGTTCTTGTCGGCTTTATTTTCGGTAAAGAAGCCCTTGGCGGCCTTCTTGCCGGTGTAACCGTTGTCGGTGTATTGATGGCCATTTTCCAGGCCAATGCTGGCGGTGCCTGGGACAACGCCAAAAAAATGATTGAAGCGGATATGGTGATAGATGGTGCTACCTACAGTAAAGGATCGGATGTTCACAAAGCCACCGTTACCGGTGATACGGTAGGAGATCCGTTAAAAGATACCTCCGGCCCCTCTCTCAATATTCTGCTGAAGCTTATTTCTGTTATAGCACTTGTGATAGCAACGGCATTGTAACAAAATTCAGCTTTTTAAAATGAAATAAAGCCCCTGCAGTTAACTGTCAGGGGCTTTTTTTTGGATTTTATAAATCGACTTACAGCTGTCCAAAACGTTTTTAAATTTACAAATTAAATGTGTTTCTGCCCGTTTAGGACGGATGTGCTGTGATATAAACAGTTTTTAGTCCCAATAATATTCAGGCTTGTACTCCTGTACATTGTATATATTCATCAATTTTTCTACTTCTTCTTTGTAGGTTAATTTTTTATGATGGTTTTTTTGATTTGCGATGTACCGGTTAAAAACATCGATCTGAGATCCGCTTGCAGAATAAATTTATTTTTACAATTCCTACTGTCTCAGGCCTACAGCCTGACCGATGTGCAATGACCTCGCTTATCCCGACACGGCTGTGTCGGGACTGAGTTGCCTCAGGCCTACGGCCTGATGAAGCTATATCAATTGCTTTATATTTCCCCGGACACTGCCCGCACATGTGATGCGCCAGGGCTTCGTCTTGATTTATCCATTTTCATAGCTGTCCAAAACGTTTAAATCTTCCGCAAATACAGGACTTTCACTGGTAACTTATTTCAAACGTTTTGGACAGATGTTAAAAAATTTTGGAAGGGTTTCTCCTTTTCTGGTTCATCTCCATACAACGAGTGCATAAAGCTGCTCTGAAAGAGCATCATAAAGCAATGAGCTTCAAACAGGAATTCAGAACTTTTTTAAAAGCTTACCATAGTGAGTATGATGAGAGAGGTATTGGATGGATCATCGCTTCCTGAGGATTATGTCCCTACTATATATATGATTAACAGCCATCAGTAAAACGGTAAAGACTTTTGACGAATAACCCTCATTTTTTCTTATTTTAAATCTGAAAATTTTATAAACTTCTATTTCATTAACTGAATAAAAACCATCCCCCTTGGATATTTTTAAATTGATTTATGAACACGATCTTCGTCTCGATGCACTACGCGAACGCCATACAGATCGAAACAATCCGGATACGCTTCAGTCCATTGAACAATTCTTGAGGCCGGATCCAACCTACTCAAAATTTTATCTTACAGGCACACGAATCGATGAGGAAAAATTTGGGTTAAATACACTTCAAAACTCCGTTAAAATTATACATGCACTTGATGAGGCCTTGGGATCGAAAATTTGTCAGACAGCAAGCTCCCGGTATTCATCTTTATCAGAATTTATTTTTGATGAACAAATCGGCTCGGCTATTGTACTAAGTGAAGAACCGGCTGCTGAGTCTGAGATCACAGGACTTGATATCGATGATAACAGCAATGTTGGCCACAGAAAGGAAAAACTGGCTGAGGTTTTATCTGCAGGTCATATGGTTCTCTATAAGGAAAAAGCCAAAAACGGCTTCGATCTACACCTGTTTTCAAAAGATAATATCTATAATGCATTGTTTTATCCGCTGCAAAAACTGGTTTCGGATGATTTTCGATTCTTCAGTATCAACGGCAAACGCATCAACTCCGAACGAAATTTTTATTTCGAAACCTGGACACTTGCACGTCCGCCGCACGGTGCCGAGGAAGTATTCAGCGATACAAAAATATTTTAAATCGTGATTTGATTTGGATAAACAAATTCTGGCTCATACAATCAACAGCTTTTCATCCCGACAGAATAATGCACTTACCTTTAGCTATATTTTCAACTGTCGGGATTTCGCTCCGCTCAACTCCGCTCAACTCCGCTCAACTTTTAATTAAGAAAAACGATCCATGATTCAATTTTCAGCTGATACAGATAAATCAGAGGTATTTCAAAAGACTGAAAAAGAGATTGTCAGTAAGGGATTTACAATAACGAATAAAGATGATGCACGCCCCTGGGGTGGTTTTTTTGTAATGGATGAATCGCAGTCATCATTATTTATCCGTACATTTTTCAGCTATCTCAACCCGGATGATTTTATCGGTTTTTCAAAACTGAGTCCAAAGATTTTACTGGTAGAGCCACAAAAACGGTTATCCTGGCAGTATCATCACCGGCGGGCTGAAGTCTGGAAGATCATTGGGGGCCGTGCCGGTGTGGTTGTCAGCGATTCTGATGAGCAAGGGGAGTTGCGGGTATTGCCTGCCGGATCAGTCATTGAACTTGAACAGGGTCAGCGTCACCGCCTTGTGGGGCTCGATGAATGGGGGATTGTAGCCGAAATATGGAAACACACCAATCCTGAAAATCCCTCGGATGAAAACGATATTGTCCGGGTAGAAGATGATTTCGGGAGGGAGGAAAAATAGTTCCGGGTTGAAAAGTCAACCTCTTGCGCTTTGCTCGAAACCCGTAAGGTAGAAATCCCACAAAAATACAAGAATGGGGGGTGTTGAACTGCAGAACTGTTGAATTGTATTTTGAACCCGCTACCTGCCACATTCAACATTCAGCAATCTAAAAACACCAAACTGCCACAAAAATTCATCCGATAGCCAGATATTCGCTATTCATATATGGCTTCAATACATCCGGCACCTTCACCTGTCCATCCTCTGTTTGATACGCCTCAAGAATGGAAGCAACCACTCGCGGCAGTGCCAGCCCGGAACCGTTCAGGGTATGTACCATTTCTATTTTCCCCTTTTTATCTTTAAACCGGAGCATCATACGCCGGGCCTGAAAACTTTCAAAATTTGAACAGGAACTTACTTCCAGCCAGCGTTTTTGTCCGGGGCTCCACACTTCAATATCATATTTTTTGGATTGGGTAAAGCCCATGTCCCCCGTACACATCAGAAGCGTACGGTAGGACAAACCAAGTTTTTCAAGAAGAGATTCGGCATGTTCCCGGAGGGATTCAAGTTCATCGTACGATTGAGCCGGGTGGACAATTTTTACCAGCTCTACCTTATCGAACTGGTGAAGCCGGTTGAGGCCGCGAACTTCTTTCCCATAACTGCCTGCTTCCCTGCGCCAGCACGGCGTGTAGGCCACGTAGTACAGAGGCAGGGCGGATTTGTTCAGAATTTCATTCCGGTGAAAATTGGTCACTGGAACCTCGGCGGTCGGGATTGAAAAAAAACCGTCACGGGGGATCACATACATCATGTCTTCCTTATCCGGAATCTGACCGGTGCTTCTTGCAGATTCTTCATTTACAAAATAGGGAGGCTGCATTTCGGTATAGCCGGCCTTTACAGCTTCTTCAATAAAAAAATTGATAAGAGCCCTTTGCAGCCTTGCCAGTCCGCCGACATAAAACGGAAATCCGGCTCCGGTCACCCTGGCTCCGCGGTCAAAATCGATCCATCCATGAGATTCCGCCACTTCCCAGTGCGGTTTGTGCCATTCAATCCCAGTTGCATCTCCCCAAATTTTAAAAACTTCATTATCTTCTTCGGTTCTACCGACAGGCACACTTTCATGGGGTATGTTGGCTATCTGCAGCAGAAGCCGGTTTCGATCTTCTTCCAGTTTCGCGAGCTCCTCTTCCAGGGTTTTAATTTCCTCTTTGGCCCCCGATGTTTTCCGGATGATTACCTGCGCCTCTTCTTTTTTCCCCTCTCCCATAAGCTGCCCAATTTTTTTGGAAAGAGTATTGCTTTCCGACCGCAGCTGATCAACCCTTGCAACTTGGGCGCGCCATTTTTCATCCGCTTCCAGCAGAAGATCCACGACGCCGGGCTCTTTCTCTCCCTTGTTGATCATTGCCTGTTTTACAATGTTTCTGTTTTCACGGATAAAAGATACGTCGAGCATTCAGGGATTTATTGAAATTGAAGGTTGATCAAACACCAAAGATAAGACAGATATAGAAGAAACAGAAGAAGCAATAAATAGAGTGCTTCCATGCCAGCTTTATAGTTTCGGCGTTCGAATAGTCTTGAGTTGAGTGCTTTTCGAAATCCCAACATCAACATAATAGAACAAGGGCAAGTGTATGACTCTGTCGGGATTGAGCGGAGTGTTCTTCGAGGCCTTCGCGTCTTCGCATGAAACAAACAGGGAAAGATTAGCCTTACGGCTTTCAGGCTTTACGCTCCCTCCTCATCCTCCAGTGTAAAACCGATTTTCAGTGTTACCTGATAATGCTTCACTTCCCCATCTTCGATATGTCCGCGGGTTTCGGTCACCTCAAACCAGCGTAAATTCTTGACAGACTGGCTGGCTCTGTTTACTGCATTATTAATGGCATCTTCTACACTTTTTGTGGACGACCCTACAATTTCAATTTTTTTATAAATATGATCACTCATAATTAACTCCGGGAATTTTTGGTTCAAAAATCATTTCAAATATATCATTCCCTAAGTACGAAAATTTAAACACCCAAAGCAAGATGAAGATGACTTACGATAATTGAAGTTGGGAATTACTACAGGGACAGGATAATAGCTTCACCTGATATCTCGCCGCATGCAGGTCACCCCACTTCGCTGATATTCTCACCCAGCATCCAGACGGCAGGCCAGGTGCCGACAGGTTGAGAAACAGACCTGTCAACATTCGCGGCGCTTTTCCGCGCTTCTGACAGCGTCGGGTGTATCCTCGCACACCCATAAAAATGTTTAGCATAGTAAACAATAAATTATTATAATTGTTTATTACAGTAAACATATCAACTTCTAATTGAAGAATATGGATTCTTTGGCCGAGAAATTTAAGCGAAGGCTCAACAACATCTCTTTGGGTTTTGTACGGAGTATGATGTATGAAATAAACTGGGAAGCCCGGCTTATTGGAATAAGAGGTGCCCGCGGTGTAGGTAAAACTACCTTACTATTGCAGTATATCAAGAAAAACCTGGCAATGGACCATTCGGTTCTTTATGTCAGCCTGGATAACATTTGGTTTTCAGAGAACAGGCTTTCGGTTCTGGCCGATCAATTTGTAAAACAGGGAGGAAAGTATCTGTTTCTGGATGAAGTTCACAAATACCCGGACTGGTCAGTGGAATTGAAAAATATCTATGATGATTATCCTGATTTGCAAATTGTTTTTACCGGGTCCTCACTGCTTGAGTTGCTTCAGGCAAGGGCAGATTTAAGCCGCAGAGCCGTTGTATATTCCATGCAGGGACTTTCTTTTAGAGAGTACCTGAATTTTGAAGCAAACCATTCTTTTGACTCGGTTACTTTAGAATCGATTTTAGACGACCATACGGAACTGACACAGGAGATTGTATCTGAATGCAAACCTCTGGAGTACTTTCACCGTTATCTGAAGACCGGATATTATCCATTTTACAAGGAAGTTCCGGATTTGTACTACAGCCGGATTGAAGAAGTTCTAAATTTAATTTTTGAAATTGAACTCACCCAGCTCCGTGGAGTTGAAATGGCATATGTACCAAAGCTTAAACAGTTATTGCTGGTTATTGCCGAATCTGCACCATTCATCCCGAATATCTCCAGGCTAAGCAAACGAATTGGAATTAACAGGGTTACACTTTTAACCTATCTGCGCTACCTTGAAGATGCAGGAGTGATTCACAGTTTATTTAAAGATGCAAAAGGAATTAGCCGTCTGCAGAAACCGGATAAAATTTTTCTTGAAAATACGAACATTTCATATGCAATCAGCTACGGAGACCACCAGGTAAACAGAGGCAATTTACGCGAAACCTTTTTTGTGAATCAGCTATCACAGTCACATCGTATAACTTTTCACAAAAAAATGGACTTATTGATAAATGATTCGATTTTATTTGAAGTTGGCGGGAAAAATAAAGAGAACACTACAGAAATGACCGGCGAAAACTATCCGATCTATTTTGCACTCGATGATATCGAGTATGGACACCGGAATCAGATCCCGCTCTGGTTATTCGGATTTCTTTATTGAGAGAAGTATATGCAGTTGTCTTGTTGATTCCCAACCTGAACCCTCCAACGCTGATCCCGACGCATCGGGATAGGTTCTGTCAGGTTGGGAAACAGACCTGTCAGCATTCGCGGCGTTTCTCCGCGTTTCTGACAGCGTCGGGCCAGGGGCGGTGAGTTTGGGCGACCGGTGGTGAATTCCCTGCTTGAACCCCCAACGCTGATCCCGACGCATCGGGATAGGTTCTGTCAGGTTGGAGATTGAAACCTGCCAATGCGATTTTCCATTACAATTCCTTATTCGGTTTTTCTGTTCGCTGGTTTTTCCGTTTCTCTAATTTTTTTGGAATAAACCGCCCCTTCAGTAAATTTGTTTGAATACTGAAAATTCACTCTATTTTTAAAGAATGGCTGAGTCACCAAAAGAATCGCTGCAGGAGCAGGTGGATGAGCAGAAATCCACTGTTCAGGAGAAATATGGTACGTTTGCAGGTGTATTTGTTCCTACTCTGCTCACAATTCTCGGGGTTATTCTTTTTGTGCGTCACGGCTGGGTGATTGGGAACGCCGGCCTGCTGGGTGGCCTGGGGATTGTAACCATTGCCTTCATTATCGTTGCCTTTACAGCGCTCTCCATGTCGTGTATCACTACCAATATCCGGATTAAGGCGGGTGGAGCTTACTCCATTATTTCGCAGTCGCTCGGCCTGGAAGTTGGCGGCAGTGTGGGTATCCCGCTCTACCTGGCACAGACACTGGCCATCACCATGTACATTTTCGGTTTCAGGGAGGGATGGCTTTATATCTTTCCGGATCACTATGCAATTTTGGTGGATCTGACTGTATTTGGTACTCTCTTCATCGTTGCATTTCTCAGCGCGCGTCTCGCTTTTCGCATTCAGTACATCATTCTTGCCATTATTATCGGTGCACTTCTCTCCATTGCGATCAGTGTCTTCTATGGAGTTATGGAGCATGATATTCAATGGTTCGGCGAATTTCCAGGAGCTCCTGAAGACGATTTCCCCGGTGTAAGTTTCTGGGTTGTTTTTGCCGTTTTTTTTCCGGCGGCAACCGGTATCATGGCCGGAGCCAATATGTCGGGCGAACTCAAAAACCCCAAAAAGAGCATACCATTGGGCACGATATCGGCTATCGTAATCTGCTATGCTATTTATATTCTGTCGGGTTACTGGCTTGCACGAGTGGCTTCTCCTGAAGAGCTGGTTAGCAACTACAATGTAATGATTGACTACGCCTTTTGGCCTCCGGCTGTATTGGGCGGACTACTTGGCGCCACCTTCTCCTCCGCACTTGCTTCCATTGTGGGAGCTCCGCGAATTTTACAGGCTCTGGGAGATCACCGGATCTTTCCCGGAGGTGAATTTTTTTCCAAACTTGCTAAAAATGGTGAACCGCGAAATGCCATTCTGATAACCGGGAGTATTGTAATTGTCACCCTGATGGTTCGCGACCTCAACACCATCGCACCGCTCATTACCATGTTTTTCCTCATCACTTATATGATGATCAATCTTGTCGTATTTATTGAACAGCGGATGGACATGATCAGTTTTCGTCCTACCTTTCCCATACCGCGTTATGTTCCACTGATTGGAACCATGGGCTGTTTGTTCACCATGTTCATCATCAATCCAACATTCGGTCTGATTGCAATCGGGTTTGTAATTGCTGCCTATCTCTATCTCACCAGCCGGACTTTGAAGGTGCCATATGGCGATATGCGAAGTGGCCTGTTCGTATCGCTGGCCGAGTGGGCAGCCAAGCGGGTAGCCCTTCTTCCCGAAGATAACGAACGTGCCTGGAAAGCCAATGTTCTGGTTCCCGTGCGTTCTTCCCGTGAATTGAGAGGCAGTTTTAGCCTGATTCGAAACCTGGTTTATCCGAGAGGCTCCATTAAACTGATTGGTATTGCAGATAAGATGAGTATGGATAGACTTAGAGACTCTCTTTTCACCCTGGCCAGTTCTTTTAGCCGTGAAAATGTATATACACGCTGGTCGATTATCGACTCAAACCATTATAAAGCAGCTGTACTCAGCTCCCTGCAAACGCTTCAGGGTACTTTTTTTAAACCGAATATTCTCTTTCTGAGATTGTCAAACTCAACTGAAATGGATGAGGAAACTCAGTCTATCATTAATGAAGCTCAATTTTATAAAATGGGAATATTGCTCTATGTGGAAGACCCTGTTGCCCAGCTTGGCAGACGATCTTCTATTAATGTTTGGATCAGGGAAAAAAGTCCTCACTGGGATCTCAGCATGGATCTTGGCAATATAGATCTTGCAATACTCTCCGCTTTTAAAATCAAAAAAAACTGGGGTGCAGAAATGCGATTAATTACCGTTGTTGACGAATCGCAGGTTGAAAATGCTTATCAGTATATGGAAAACCTTTTGGATGTGGCCCGGCTCAAAGGCATTATACCTCATGTGGAAATTGGCACGTTTAATGATGCCCTGCATGCTGCTCCCGAGGCTGATATCGATTTTTTCGGACTTCCCAAAGAACCCGATCTCAAGGAATTACGAACCTACGTGGAAATCACAAAATCCGCTTGCATATTTGTCTCCGATTCTGGTAAAGAGAATATTCTG
>JBHJOO010000104.1:0-5682 GCA_050329675.1 Balneolaceae bacterium | reverse complement strand
GCAAACGCTATGCAGATATCATCATACCCCGGGGCGGTGAAAATATGGTTGCCCTTGATATGGTTATTGCATTGATACAAGATAAATTGAATAATAAAAATATATCTCCCGGTTAATATCAATTCAAAAATGGTTTTCGTGAAACTTGTCAAGCCCTTCAAAAACCAGGTCATAGCGAAATTTACTATTGTAACTTTGATCAAGATACTTATATAAAAAATATCCGTCGCCACCCGTTAAAAAAAGCTGATAATCACCAAACTTTTCCCGGTATTTATTTAAAAACCCCTGTATCCCTTCTATAAAAAAACCAATGATTCCCCACTGCAGACACGTTTCGGTTGAATTTCCCGGCCATTCTTTGGGAATCCACTCATCAACCACCGGCAAAATTGGCAAAAATTGCTGTACAGATAAGGCTATTGACGACAATCCGGGCATAATAACACCTCCCCGGTAAATATAATCAGCTGACATATAATCCACGGTGCAAGCAGTTCCTGCATCGATAACCACAACAGGGCTGCCGGTTGATGAAACGGCACCGTAACATGCCAGAAACCGGTCAATTCCCAGTGTTTTCGGTGTAGCATAATCAAGCAGATACGATGGTATATGATTATTCGTAATCAGAATTACATTTTCTCTGTTGAAACTGCTGAAAACCTGGTTTGTCATCCCCGGTAAAACACTCGTCATAATTAAGCGGCTCTCATTTCCAAGTGATGCCAGCCAATTTTCCAATTGCCGGTATTCATTCGACCTGCATTCAAAAATTCTTTCCCAGTTTAAATCGTTCTTGATGGCAGCTTTAATATTTGAGTTGCCTATATCAAGGTAAATAAATTGCATGCAAATAATTAAAATGATTGCTACGTTTGTAAACGTAATGGTTCACAAAATCGAAAAAAATAACTAACGGTTCACTATAAAAAATCAGTAATATGAATTTATCAGGTAAGACAGCTATAGTAACGGGAGCGAGCAGTGGCATTGGTACTGCATTCACTCATGCACTGGTGCAAAAAGGAGCAACAGTATATGGTTTAGCACGGCGTTTAAATAAACTGCAAGATATCAAAGAACAGCTTGGAAACAAATTCATACCTGTACAGATAGATATTACCGATTATAATATGCTAAAAAAATGGGTTGATTCTGTTTTTGACAATAATTCGGAGCCTGATATACTTATAAATAATGCGGGGCTTGGTTTTTTCAGTAATGTAGAAGACCTGCCCGTTGAAGACTGGAATGTAATGGTTCAAACTAATTTGACCGGTATTTTTTATTTGACTCGATTATTTGTACCACTTATGAAAAAAAATCCATCCACTTGTCATATAATTAATATTGCATCTGTAGCCGGGTTAATCGGTAATCCTCAAATATCAGGATATAATGCAACCAAGTTTGGTGTTCGGGGATTCAGTGAGGCCTTGTTTAAAGAATTACGCTATGACAAAATAAAGGTTACATGCATGTTTCCTGGTTCCATAGCTACTGAATTTTTTGATAAAGCAGCCGGAACAGGTACTCACTCAAATATGATGCAGCCCGCTGATGTAGCCAATACCCTGGTTCACATTCTTGAAACACCGGATAATTTCTTAATCAATGAAATTACCCTGAGGCCTCTGAATCCAAAATCTCCTGAGGATGATTCGTAACTATTTCCCAATTTTAATTCTGTTGATTACAGCTGCAGCATGTTCTAATCAGAACAAACCGCCGGAAAATATACTGCCTGAAGAGGTTTATATAACAATTATGGGAGAGCTTTATCTTGCACATAATTTAAGTGAACTGGATATTGAAAATCAGGCAGCGGTTGATTCACTGCTTAATGAAATTTTTAGCCACTATGGCGTTGAAGAACAGCAGTTCGCCGAAAGCCATTATTATTACCAGAGAGATGTAGATGGGCAATTGGAAAGAGTTGAAAAAATTCAGAAACTCCTGCGCGAAGAAGCAAGGCATATTGCCACTATTGCTGACTCGATTAAAAAAGCACATGCAGCTCAGGTTAATGATACACTGGAAGAATCACTCCAGGAATAAAGCGGAACCGGATCATTATTACTCCTAATTTTATCCTCCCTGACCAAAAATGACACAATCCGCTTTGTGTATTTACCACTCCACTTTGTTTCTTTCTCCAGTTCATTTAATGAGAGTTTTCTGTTTTCAAGTAATTTCCTAACTCTCTCGATATCTTTCTTATCCGGGTTATACTTATCCGCTTGTACACGTTTCAGGCAGTTATCGCAGTGTCCGCATGGGCTTACAGAGGATTCACCAAAATAACGCCTCAAAAACACCTCTCTGCAGCTTTTTGTTTGACTGTATAGCTGCATATACTCAAGTTTTTTAAGCAATATATTTCGATAACCTTCAACGTCCTCGCGTGATAGCCGTGGTTTTCTCATTCTGGTATCAATTAATCTTACCAAAGGTTCTTCAGACAGCCAGTGATATCGAAGAATTCCATCGTGTTCTGCCAGTATATTCAATGCTTTCTGAAAGGTATTTTCATTCATATTTAATTTTTCAAGCAGGTAAGGTAAATCAAGATAATAGTATTCACGGAAAGAGAGCGGGCCGAACAAACGCTGTAGTTTATCTGTAAATTCACTTTTGGTTTCTTTGCTTTCTCTGATAAATTTCTGAATAAGATCTGAATTCAAAATAAAATTCACACCTATTCTCGGTACCTGATATTCTGAAATTTCAAAAATATTCAGCCTTTCAAGAACTCTTAAACATGCATCTATATTTTTGTTGCTCATTTGCGCTCTTTTAGCCACAGATTTCATTTTTAACGGCTCTGCTTTCTCCTGTTCATTGCCAATGGCAATATGTAACTCGTCACATATAGCCAAATAGGATTTTTCCAGTTGCTCATACGAAGGATAGCTTTTCAGAATCCGGCTTTTTGCAAGGTCGAAATCGGATTTTTTAAAGAGAAAAACGGGATAGCTCTCTACACCATCACGTCCGGCTCTTCCTGCTTCCTGATAATAGGCTTCAACCGAATATGGCGGGTTGTAATGTAATACAAACCTGCAATCCGGTTTGTCTATTCCCATTCCGAATGCATTGGTTGCAACAACTACTTTTATAGAATTTTCGAGCCATTCCTGCTGAACCGTGCTTCTAACTGCGGCAGGCAACCCTGCATGGTAGGCTTTGGCAGCTATTCCAGTTTTTTGAAACCTGTTTGCCCAATATTCACATTCTTTCCTGGTTCCGGCATACACAATCCCGCTACCTTTTGAAACTCCCTTTTTTACAGCTTCCTGCAATTTTTGATTTTTTTTACCTGTTTCTGTCACCCACCACAACAGATTCTCTCTATCGAATCCGTTTGCCACAATTTTTGGATTTCTAAATTTTAGCGATTGGATAATATCATCTCTCACCTCCGGAGTTGCGGTTGCTGTTAAGGCCATCCAGCGGGTTGATTCCGGTAAACTTTCAAGTTCATCACGGATTCGTCTGTAAGACGGACGGAATTCATGTCCCCATTGCGATATACAGTGCGCTTCATCAACAGCTACAAACGATATATTTAAATTCTCCAGTTCCGATTTCCAAAGGTTTGTTGCAAGCCTTTCCGGAGACATATAAAGCAGTTTATACATCCCGTTACGGGCATTCACCAGACGCTGCTCCACTTCATAATGGGGTATGGTGCTGTTAATAAACGCAGCACGGACACCCGCTTTATTCAGCTGATTAACCTGGTCATGCATCAGGGCAACAAGAGGCGAAATAACAATGGTTAACCCGTCAAACAGCGTAGCCGGTAACTGATAACAGATCGATTTACCGCCTCCGGTAGGAAAAAGCACGAGCGTATCATCACCATTCAAAATTGAATGAATGGCATCACCCTGCCCTTTCCGGAAGCCGGAATACCCCCATATCTTTTTTAAATTACTTCTTGCATTATCAAGATCAGCTTTTTGCATTTTTACTTTTGAAAGTCTGCTCTCCTCCTTATTGATAGAGACTTGCTTATTTACTATTAAAAATTTTATTTACAATAAATTTATTACAAAAAAACACTTTCATTTTTGGTAACAAAAGGATTTATTCCTATCAACAAAGTTTTCTGATAAAAATTGGTTTATCTAACTAAATGTCTCTCAAAATACTCAACGATAAATAAAAAAAGGAATAAAAATGAGCAAAGTGCAACTCAGGCTTAGTGCCATGATGTTTTTGGAATTTTTTATATGGGGTGCATGGTATACGGTTATAGCTGTATACATGTCAGCAAACGGTATGGGTGATCTTACTCACTGGCCATTTACTGTAAATCCAATAGCTGCAATCGTAGCACCATTTTTTGTAGGGCTTATTGCTGACCGGTATTTCGCAACTGAGCGTGTATTGGGTGTGTTGCATATCACCGGTGGTATTATCATGTTTATGACACCGCTTGCCGTCCATAATCCTCTCTTATTTATTCTCATGCTGCTTGCCTATAATCTCTGCTATATGCCAACCATTAACCTGGCAAACACGATTACTTTTCATAATATAAAAGACCAGGAAAAAGAATTTCCCGTAATACGTGTGTTTGGAACAGTAGGATGGATTGTAGCAGGACTGACCGTAAGCTTTGTTTTAGTAATGTTTCTTACCGATGGAATCAGGCCGGAACAGACTGCATTGCCGATCTATCTTGCGGCTTCAGCAAGTATTATTTTAGGCCTGTATAGTTTTACCCTGCCTCACACACCACCACCGGCAGCCGGGCAAAAGGTTTCTGTGCGCACAATTGTAGGGATCGATGCATTAAAACAGCTGAGCAGCCGCTCTTTTAATGTATTTTTGATAAGTTCCCTTTTGATCTCCATTCCGCTGGCTGCCTATTACAACTTTACCCAGCTCTTTCTCGAGGGCACCGGCTTCGATAATATAGCGGCAACCCAGACGATCGGCCAGGTATCGGAGGTTGTTTTTATGCTTCTGATGCCATTCTTTTTCATACGGCTTGGTGTTAAATGGATGCTCGCAGCCGGTATGTTTGCCTGGGTACTTCGCTACGCCATGTTTGCACTTGGAGCCCCTGATGCACTAACCTGGATGATACTTGTGGGGATAGCCTTGCATGGGATCTGCTACGACTTCTTTTTTGTTGCAGGACAGATTTATGTTGATATAAAATCAAACGCAAAAATCCGGGGGCAGGCTCAGGGACTTATCGTATTGGTAACCTACGGTATTGGCATGCTGATTGGTGCACAATTAGCCGGAACAACCTACAATATGTTTCTTGGCGGTCAGGATGTATTAACGCTCAGCCAGTGGCACGACTTCTGGTGGGTGCCGGCTATTTTTGCGTTTGTCGTTTTGATCTTCTTTGTATTGCTATTTAAAGACAAAGAAGCCGAACAGCAGGTAACCGAAGAGGAAGTAAAGCAGTTTTGATTTGAGACATTTCGTTTACTTTCTTTATTAAAGCCTATCGGACTTAGTGTGAAACAAACATAGATGGATGTTAATTTTATGAGTTTCACGAGAAGTCACACAGAATGGCATTGGGCCAAAATAATTGGACAATAAAAAAATCTGTGTAACTCTGTGGCGTACTCCGTGTAACTCTGTGGTTAAAAATGGATGGATTAGTAATATGCAGCTGATCAAGGGCTGAAACTTCGCCTTACGGGT
>JBHJOO010000121.1:0-3828 GCA_050329675.1 Balneolaceae bacterium | reverse complement strand
TTTCAATTGTTTCAAGAGGGGTTTTTTCAAGTTCTTCAAAAGATATTTGAGTGAACTGTCCTTCCGGAATCAGTTTTCTGTCTTCGAGAAAAGCATCATACATTTCGCTATACCGCCATAGCACAAAGTCCTCGAGATATTTATAGTCTGTTTTTTGATAAGCATAAAGCGGTATCGTTTTTTTCTCCATATTCAGAGTTGAATTAAAAACCCTGAAAGGATCTCTGTGTATGTTGATAAATTTTGCATCAGGAAACAGTTCAAGAAGCAGCCTTATTTTTGCAGTTTGATCCGGGCCTTTGAACAGGAGAATGGAATCCTTTCCATTCCTGATCAGGAGTTTGCGGGCAAATGTGATGACCGCGTTTTTCCATCTTGATTTGTCATCATTACTTACATCCTGCATTGTCAGGTATTTCTTGTAAGCCTCCCTCCTGTTCGGAAAGTGTCTTGCCATCTGTATGGACAAAAAAGTACTTGCACAGATCGCTCTTTCCGCTTCCATCGGGCTGTCAGGATCAAACTCCACGTTATCCTGCGGCCTTTTTTTGGGGGCAAACTTTTGTGCCAATCCGTGAACCGCTTTTTCAAAAATCAGAAAAGTATGCGGAAAAACCGCCTGTAAAACCGTAGGGTAAGCAAATCTATTATCCTTTGTCAGAATATTCCATAAATGAGTGGTTCCGCTTCGGTGATGCCCCACTACAAAGATGGGTGCTTTTACTTCGGTCTTATCTATTTCATTTTGATATCGTCTTTTTTCAATTACAGATACAATTGAATTCATAGCCGCCATAAACGTTGTAAAAAAAGATCGTGGCCAGTAAACCGGAGAAATAGAGAAAAAATGGGATTTTAGCAGTTTTAACCAATTGCCAAGCAGAATGCCTGAAAGAGGCGTAAAAATCCACCTCGCCAGCCTTAGCTGGACTGAATTTGATTTTCCTATTTTAGCTGATGTTGAACTCATTTTGTAAAATCTTACCTATATTTTCAATTTTTTATCTGAATTCCTTTTTCCAAAGTTAAATTGCATTTTTAGTTTTCATCCGGAAGGATCTTCATTTTTCTTGACCGGATGGCATGAAATCCTTCACCTGTAATCCATAGAAAAACCCCCGGTAAAGCCACTGCCACTTCACGAACCCGAGTAGCAAGAGATATGGCTATAAGTGTGGCTGGAGGTAATCCAACAAACGTGCTTAATAGTGCATAGGCGCCCTCTTGCACACCAAGTCCGCCCCAAACAACAAAGGCGAGGCTTCTTACACTAAAACTAATCACTCTGAGTGTGATTGCCTCAAATGCTGAAATCTGATAACCCATCAGCCAGGCAGCTATCCATATTTCCAGTGCAAGGGCAATGGTATAAACCACACGTAAACTAACTGATAAAATAAATCTGCCCGGATTTTGATATATTTTTTCCAGCTTTTCTTCAATTTTTTCAGCCGCCGTACTGCTGCCCGATAATAAACTGTCTTTTCCCTCTGTAAAGCGTTTAAGCGCTGCAGATACACCGGATGAACGTTGTAACCTCAGAAAGAAAATGATTGCCAATGACAGAATAAGTATTGCAACAATCATCCCATAAATAATTCTAAGATCTGTTATCCTGAACATTAGCAGAATAAGTCCCAAAAGAAAAAGGATAAGTACTGATACGGCATGTGCAGTTTTATCTGCAATCAAAGAGGTAATAAAATTTGTCGCCTGATTTCCCTTTAACGACAGAATTCGTCCGCGAATAATATCCCCTCCCAACGATGCAGAGGGGATTAAACGATTCACTGACTGGCCTATCCACATTACGTAAATCATTAACTTATGCGAAGGTAAATGATTTTTTGGATAAACCAGGATCCAGGAATATGCACGGGGAAATATTTCGATGGGATATAAAAAAATCAATAACAGAAGGGCAAATCCGCCTTGTGAAATTGCATCTGTAATTGTTTTAAAACCTGCCCACGAAAACAGAACAAAAAGAGCTATTAAACCGACAAAAAAACTGCCCCATGCAATTAATTTCTTTCTGCCATCAAATTGCAATCCGGTTGAAAATGATTCGTCATCTTTAGTCATAATCTTGAACCACTGATACTCTTCAGTAGGCAACTTTTTTACCGGTCGCAAATGGTGACAGATGCTTTGCTGTTTCCCATACAGGGCCTCCGATGCGATGCAAATTATCAAGAGTTTCTTTAAAAGCATCCAAAAACCAATCTGCGTCAGCTTTTGTAATGTTTAATGTTGGAAGCAATTTCACGATATCCTGGTTATGGCCCGTTACCTGTGTTAGTATATGATGTGTTCCGAGAAGGGGCATTGTAACTGCCTGCGGGAAAAGATTTTTATCAAGTGTATGTATCATTTTCCATGCAGCTCTAAGCCCTAATGATTTGGGTTTGCCAAATTCAATTCCAATCATAAGGCCCTGTCCCCTGATTTCTTTAAGAAACTCATATTCAGGAGTCAGTTCCTTCAGCTTCTCCAGCAGGTAGTTCCCAATATGGGCAGCATTTTCAATGAGATTTTCATTTTCGAGAACATAAAGGGTGGCCAGCCCACATGCCATTGGCAAACCGCCGCCGCCAAACGTTGAAGAGTGTACGACACATCTGTCCAAACTTGAAAATACCTTATCATATACAGAATTGCGCATCAGAACGGCTCCAACGGGTACCATCCCTCCCGAGAGAGATTTAGAAACCAGAATCATATCCGGCTCAAGGCCTGCAACATGCTGAAAGGAAAAGAATTTTCCTGTCCGTCCCAGGCCTGTTTGTATCTCATCTGCAATCATTAAAGCTCCGTTCTTACGGCATAAGTTTTGAATCTCCAATAGAAATTCAAAATCAGCCGGATAAACTCCTTTTCCCAAAACAGGTTCGATTATAACACCGGCAACTTTTTTTTCAGAAAAAACTTTTCGTAAAGCGTTCACATCATTCAACGGAACCGAGACCGGCCCAGGCAGCATACTTGAAAAACCTTCACGAAAATGTTTTGACCCGTTCACAGAAAGAGATCCGTATGTTAATCCATGAAAAGCTTTCTCACAATAAACAATGGTTTCCCTTTTTGTGGCTGACCTTGCAAATTTAAGTGCTGCTTCCACGCTCTCGGTTCCTGAATTGGAGAAAAAAACTTTATCGAGATGAGGCGCTTTTTTTATAAGGGCTTCAGCAAGTAAACCCGGAAGATCGGTAACTGACATCGATGTTTTCCAGACATCATTCAGATCCATATAATCCTGAATGGTTTTTTTAATTACAGGATGATTTCTTCCAATATTAAACATTCCAAACCCGGATACGAAGTCCAGGTATTTTGTACCTTTGTCATCCCACAAATAACTCCCTTCCCCTTTTACATAATTCCGGTTAAACCCTATTATTTGCATGGCTTTGGCAAACCTTGGATTCACGTATTCAGAATATAATTCTGATTTTACATTCCGTCTTTGTTCAATGAGTTCAGCAATATCAAACTCATTTTTTAATACTTCTTTCATTTATAATAAATTTTAAAAAAAAGTTTAAAAAAATACTTTATGTTTAATATTGGCAATAAAATATCTGACATCAACTTTTATATAAACAAATAATCAAAATGTTATACTTTTGTATATCCTTATTAAATTATTTATAAATAATTAACTGTTAATTTAAAAAACATTCATTGCTTAAATAAATAACCTGGTAATTTCACAGTTATCTCTATTTTCCAAAATGTTACAAAAACCGGAACCTGAATTATTTCAGCACCCTTTAATGGGGGCTAACCTTAAAACAATATTCACGGCATTTCGAAAATATTACGGGG